>JAGVGD010000092.1 GCA_020057245.1 Thiobacillus sp.
AAATCAACCGCGTTTTGCATCTGTGACCAGAAAGCGCCTTCGTCAATTCCAATCAGTTGCACGCCGACCAGATAGCCGCCAAACACGCCCATCGCAGAAAACAGCGCGGCCAGCAGCGGCATTGAAATCACCCCAGCCCAGAAGCGCGGCGCCACCACGCGCGCAAGCGGATCCACCGCCATCATTTCCATCGCCGACAACTGTTCGGTCGCTTTCATCAGGCCAATCTCTGCCGTGATTGCGCTGCCGGCCCGGCTGGCAAACAGCAATGCTGCCACCACGGGCCCCAGTTCGCGCACCAGCGACAACGCCACCACGATTCCCAGCGATTCTTCTGCGCCATAGGTCTGCAGGGTTTCGTAGCCTTGCAGACCCAGCACCATGCCGACAAAAAGCCCCGATACCAGAATGACGATCAGCGACAGCACACCGGTGAAATACAGTTCGCGGATGGTGAGTCCGAAACGCCGAAACGCCATGCCCGAATGCAGCAGCACCGTCACGAAAAAACGCATCGCAAACCCGACGGTCCAAACCGCGTCCAGGGTGTGGCTGCCCAGATTCGAGATGGCCCGCTTAAACACGCGGCTCTCCCAGGCGCAGGTCATCGGCGTAGGGTGGCGCCGGATAGTGGAACGGCACCGGACCGTCAGCCTCGCCGTGCACGAACTGATGCACGAACGGCAGTCCGGAGGCGCGAATTTCATCTGCCGTCCCCTCGGCGACGATCACGCCGTCCGAGATGAAATAAATGTAGTCGACGATTTTCAACGACTCGTGAATATCATGCGTCACCACAATCGAAGTCAGCCCCAACGTGTCGGTCAGGCGGCGAATCAGGTTGCCGGTCACGCCGAGCGAAATCGGATCAAGGCCCGCAAACGGCTCGTCATACAGCACCAGCATGGGATCGAGCGCAATCGCCCGCGCCAGCGCAACCCGCCGCGCCATGCCGTCGGAGAGCTCGGCGGGCATCAGCTGCGCTGCACCGCGCAGGCCGACGGCATGCAATTTCATCAGCACCAGATCGCGAATGGCGTCTTCCGGCAAATCGGTGTGCTCGCGCAACTGAAACGCCACGTTATCGAACACCGTCATGTCGGTGAACAGGGCACCGAACTGGAACAACATGCCCATTTTGCGGCGCAGGCGACACAAGCCATCACGGTCGAGATCGCCCACCGACTGATCCGCCACCCGCACCACGCCCTGGTTCGGTTTCAACTGCCCGCCGATCAAGCGCAGCAGCGTGGTTTTCCCACAGCCGCTACTCCCCATGATGGCAACCACCTGGCCGCGTTTTGCGGTCAGATTGATGTTTTTCAGGATGGATCGCGTGCCGTAGCCAAAAGCCAGCTGTTCGATTTCGATCAGGTTGTCGTTTTGCAAAGGGAATCAAGCCCCGTCATGAGGAAAGCCAAGCGCAGCATTTTACCGAATACACGTGAACTAATCCCCCTCTGCCTGCGTGATTTCAGTCGGCCTCAGTAGCCCAGCACCTCGCTCAGGGTCATCACCTGTTCCATTTTTTCCAGATCGCCGCTGCAGCTGATTACAAAAATCGGCTCTCCGCTGGCCGCATGCGCACTCGCTTGCCGTGCCAGTTCACGCAGGTCGGGAGATGCATCGAGCCACCACAGATGCGCATCGCACCACTCCGGTGTCGCCACAATGATGCGCGCATCGCAAGGCGGGGGAAGGGTTCCGGGTTCCAGCAAAAACCGGAAACCGGGCTGCGTGTCATCCAGCCATTGCGCCCAGTCGGCAGCCGAAGCCGCCTGCCAGCGTGCTGCGGACAAATACACAGCTTGAAACTGGGTGTTGTAGTAAGGCAGCAGCCAGTCGTCCGGCAGGCCGTCCGGATAAAACGCTTCGCGCCAGTGCGGATGCAACCAGTCTTCCGCGCCGGCGTATATCAGCCGGGATGCGCTCAAGCGCGCCGCCAGCCCGTTCCGCCCGCCCCGTCTTCCAGCACGATGCCGGCAGCCCGCAGCGCATCGCGAATGCGGTCGGATTCGGCGAAGTTTTTCGCGGCCCGGGCATCGCGGCGTGCCACGATCATGGCGTCGATTTCCGCTTCAGACAAACCCGCACCCACAGCGCCTGATTTGAGAAAATCAGCTGTATCGCGCTGCAGCAAGCCGAGCACCCCGCCCAGATTGCGCAGCATTTGCGCCGAATCGGCATCTCCGCGATTGGCCGAACTTGCCAGATCGAACAACACGGCCAGTGCCTCGGGGGTATTGAAATCGTCGTCCATCGCCACTTTGAACGCCTGCGCGGCAGGCTGCGCCCAGTCGACAGGCGTCGCGGCGGGGGGCGCGCCCTTCAACGCCGTATAGAGCCTGGCCAGCGCACTTTTGGCGTCATCCAGGTGAGCATCGGAATAGTTCAGCGGGCTGCGGTAATGCGCACGCAAAATGAATAAGCGCACCACTTCGGCATCGTATTGCTGCAGCACTTCGCGAATGGTGAAGAAATTGCCCAGCGATTTCGACATCTTTTCGTTGTCGACCCGCACAAAGCCGTTATGCATCCAGTAGTTCACAAAAGTGCAGCCGTGGGCACCTTCGGACTGTGCGATTTCGTTTTCATGATGCGGGAACTGCAGATCCTGCCCCCCGCCATGGATATCGAAATGATTACCCAGCAGGTCCGCACTCATCGCAGAACATTCGATATGCCAGCCGGGGCGACCCGATCCCCACGGCGACGCCCACGCCGGTTCGCCGGGTTTGGCCCCCTTCCACAGCACAAAATCCAGCGGATCGCGCTTGAACGTATCGATCTCGACGCGCTCGCCCGCTCGCAGTTCATCCAGGCTTTTGCCCGAAAGCCGGCCATAGCCGGGAAAATCGCGCACGCTGTAGTACACATCGCCATTGGACGCCGGGTAAGCCAGTCCCTTCTCGATCAACTGCCCGATCAGCGCCAGCATCTGCGCCACATAGGCGGTCGCGCGCGGCTCATGGCCGGGCGGCAGCACGCCAAGCGCACGCTCATCCTGATGCATTTCCTGGATGAAGCGCTCGGTCAGCGCGCCGGGCGTTTCACCATTTTCAGCCGCGCGCTTAATGATTTTGTCGTCGATGTCCGTAATATTCCTCACGTACTCGACCTGATAACCGCTGGCACGCAACCAGCGGGTCGCCATGTCGAATACCACGAACACCCGGGCATGCCCCAAGTGACAGAGGTCATACACCGTCATGCCGCAGACGTACATGCGGACCATGCCGGGGGTCAGCGGAACAAATTCTTCTTTAGTGCGGGTCAGGGAATTGTGGATGTGCAACATAGTGAAATCCATGTGGGCAAGCGGAAAACCACCCCGGATGTGCTGTCTTAGCACCTCCGAAATTGTTAGAATTCATACTCTCATACCGTCGATTCGAGCATATCACATGGCTTTATCCCGCTTCTTCGCCGTTGCCGCCGCTTGTATCGTGCTTGCTGCTTCGCCCGTACTGGCCGACGAAGTCCAGGAAATCAACCAGCAGTATCGAAGCGGCAATCTGTCAGGAGCGCTCACCCGCGCCAATGCCTACCTCGCCAAAAATCCCAAAGACGCGCAAACCCGCTTTATCAAAGGACTCATCCTCGCGGACCAGGGCAAGACCAACGAGGCGATCGCCGTATTCACCGCACTGACCGAGGATTACCCCGAGCTGCCTGAGCCGTATAACAATCTGGCCGTGCTGTACGCCTCGCAAAACAAATACGCTGCCGCCAAGAACGCCCTGGAAATGGCGATCCGCACGCACCCGAGCTACGCCACCGCGCACGAAAACCTGGGCGACATTTACGCCAAGATGGCTTCACTTGCTTACGACAAGGCCCTGGCGCTGGACAGCAAGAATGCTGCGGCGCAGACCAAGCTTGCGCTGATCCAGGATCTGATCGGCGGACAGCCGGCCAAGCCCGCGACCTCCAAAGTGATTCCCGCTGTGAGCAAGCCGGCTGCCAAACCCATTGCGGTCGACCCCACCCCGGCAGTCAAGCCGGCGCCAGCCAAAGCCAGCCCGGCCAATCCTGCCCCGGCAAGCAAGGAAGTCGAGGCAGCAGTCACGCGCTGGGCACAAGCCTGGTCCGCCCGCAATGTCGACACCTATCTTGCCGCCTACGCCAGCGATTTTACTGCGGAGGGTTTGACCCACGCCGAATGGGAGGCCCAGCGCCGTGCCCGGATCACGGCACCTGCCACCATCAATGTCAAAATCAGCAATCTGAAAGTCGAGCAGCAGGGCGACATCGCCCATGCCAGTTTCAACCAGGCTTACCGTTCTGACCGGCACCAGTCCACCGTCAGGAAAACGCTGAAACTGGCCTTGCAAAACGGCCAGTGGCGCATCGTCGGCGAAACATCGAATTGACAGCGATGCGGCGTCTATTACTCACCCTTCTGCTGGCGACACCTGCACTACAGGCTGCGGAGCTTGGTGCAGATCGCCAGCTGACCAACAGTTTGCTGGCGATTTCGCAGTCACGGATGCCGGAAGCGCTCGACACCCTCGATTCGCTGACGGAACGACATCCCAATTTCCGCCTGGCGCAGTTGATCAAAGGAGACATGCTGCTGGCACGCGCACAGCCCCTGCATACGCTCGGCAATCCCAATGGCGCCTCCAGTGCAGATCTCGAATTGTTGCGTGACGAAGCGCGGCAACGCATGCGCTCGGTCACCGATTTGCAGCCCAACAACAAGATCCCGGCCTATTTGCTGAACCTGGAAGACGACTATCGCCATGCACTGGTAGTCGACGCCAGCCGCTCCCGTCTGTACGTATACGAAAACCGCGCTGGTTTGCCTCTGCGGGTAGCCGATTTTTACGTCACCATCGGCAAGGCAGGCGCGGGCAAACAGAAAGAAGGCGACAACCGTACGCCGGTCGGCATTTACAGCATCTCGGGCTTCAAATCTTCGAAGGAGTTGGGCGACTTTTACGGCAGCGGCGCGTTCACCCTGTCCTACCCCAACGAATGGGACAGGCGCCAGGGCCGCAGCGGGCACGGCATCTGGATACACGGCAGCCCAAGCAACACATACAGCCGCGCACCGCGCGCGAGCGAAGGCTGCGTCGTGCTCGCCAACGACGACCTCACCCTATTGGGCGAATACATCAAGCCTGGAAAAACCCCGGTCATCATTGCCGAGCAGGTCGAGTGGGTCTCGCAAGACGCCCTCGATGCACGCCGCAACGATCTTGCTGCCGCCATTGACCAATGGCGGCTCGACTGGGAAAGCCGCGATACGGCACGCCTGCTCAAGCACTACAGTGCGACGTTCCACAATGGCGAACAAAACCTGTCGAGCTTTGCTGCCAACAAGCAAAAAGTGAACGCCGAGAAATCCTGGATCAAGATTGGCCTCGACAAGGTCAGCCTGCTGCTCTATCCCGAGCGTTCCGATTTTGCACTCGTGAGCTTTGTGCAGAATTACCAGAGCAACTCTCTCAACGACCGCACCACCAAACGCCAATTCTGGAGCCGTGAAAACGGACGCTGGAAAATCATTCACGAAACTTCACTTTAGGATCACACATGGTCAAGCTGCACACCAACCACGGCACCTTCACGCTCGAACTCGATGCAGAAAAAGCCCCCAAAACAGTCGAGAACTTTCTTCAATACGTGCGTGACGGTTTTTTTGACGGAACGATTTTCCATCGCGTCATTGACGGCTTCATGATTCAGGGTGGCGGCTTTGAACCCGGCATGACGCAGAAGCCCACCCGCGCCGCGATTCCCAACGAAGCGGGCAATGGCCTTAAAAACGATACTTACACCATCGCTATGGCACGTACCAACGATCCCAACTCGGCCACTGCGCAATTCTTCATCAACGTTGCCAACAACAGCTTTCTCAACCATACCTCCCCTACCCCGCAAGGCTACGGCTATGCGGTATTCGGTAAAGTGGTCGAAGGCATGGATGTCATCGACAAGCTGAAGAAAATCAAAACCGGCAATCGCGCTGGGCATCAGGATGTTCCACTGGAAGACGTCGTGATCACGCAGGCGGAAATCGTCTGAACCCTCTGATGCGGTCAGGTCGCACCTACTTCATCGCCGACCTGCACCTCACAGACGAACGCCCGGTCGCCACCGGGCGTTTTTTTCGCTTTCTGGACGAGAATGTGGCCGGGGCGGATGCGCTCTACATCCTGGGGGATCTTTTCGAAGCCTGGATCGGGGATGACCACGACGAACAGGTTGCGCATGACACGGCGCGGCATCTCGCATCGCTGGTTGCTTCGGGCACGCCCGTATTCTTCATGCATGGCAACCGCGATTTCATGCTGGCCAAGGCTTACGCTGCCCGTTCCGGCATGACGCTTATTCCCGACCCGACACGAATCGATTTATACGGCATCCCCACCCTGTTAATGCATGGCGACCTGCTGTGTACCGATGATGCCGCGTACCAGAAATTTCGCCAGCGAATTCAGCATCCGGTTGTAAAGGCCCTCTTGCGCAAGCTGCCGCTTATCTGGCGCCGCGGCATTGCGCGCCAGGCACGTGCCGGCAGTACCGCGGCCAAAGCCGGGAAGCCCAGTGAAATCATGGATGTCAACGCACATGCGGTAGTCCAGACCCTGCATGCACAGCATGCACAACGACTGATCCATGGCCACACCCATCGCCCGGCACACCACGTCCACCAGCTTGATGGACAGACCTGCGAGCGCTGGGTGCTGCCAGACTGGTATACGCGCTGGGGATACTTGGTGTGTGATGCGCAGGGCTGCACACTCAAGGTGGAAGACCTATGACGGCGCATCAACCAGCGACATTCCCTTGGGCACAAGAAACAGCTCCGGATTCAGCGGAATACTGATTTCGCTTTCAAACTGTCGGGTACGCCCTCTGAAATCCCGCTCTTCGAGAGGTAGCCCCAGCTGAAGTACGCTCTCAAATGCCCATACCTGATTCGCCAGATCGCAATCATGCTGCATTTCGGCTGGCGACTCCCGCCACATGCGATATTGGGTAGCCGCTAGAACAGTCTTCATTTCAGTCAGTGCCCGTGCTGCATCCGCAGCAGCCTGTTTGGCTGCCACGCCTTCCAGACAAGTCACCCCGTTCAAAACCAGGCTGAAACGCCGGGTGCCTTTCGCGGCCGCATGCGAAGTCAGTTTCGGCTTCCAGTCCACAGGTGCCGCAGGCACTTTACCGGGTATGAACACCATGGCCAGATTGTTGCCCCGCATCACATTGATAAGCCGGCGCTGTTTCCTGTCCAACAAGATGAAATCCCCGTCATCCTGGCCATCATCCATCCGCATGAATTCCGCCGTAACCAGAACGCGCGTGAGATAGCTTGGATCGCCGGCATCCTGATCCACATAACGCAGTTCAGTAACCACCTGCGGTGGCGAAGCAGCCGCGACCTGCATCATTGCCGGCCCCAGCAGCAACACCAACGAAAGCAACCTCATACCAAGCCACGTTCCAGATCAGCCTGAATATCGGCGATCGATTCCAGGCCCACCGCGATGCGCACCAATCCATCGCTGATACCCGCTGCCATGCGCTGCTCGGGCGTCATGCGGCTATGCGTCGTGGTGGCTGGATGCGTAATCGTGGTTTTGGTATCGCCCAGGTTGGCAGTAATCGACAGCATCTTCGTTGCATCGATGAGTTTCCATGCTGCGTCCTTCCCTCCCTTCAGTTCGAAGGCAACAATTCCGCCACCGGTTTTTTGCTGCGCCATTGCCAATGCATGCTGCGGATGCGATGGCAACCCTGGATACAAAACCCGCTCAATCGACGGCTGGGCTTCCAGCCATTGCGCCAACGCCAGCGCATTCCTTGAATGCGCTTCCATGCGAATAGAAAGCGTCTCCATCCCTTTCAATATCACCCAGGCGTTGAAGGCAGACAAGGTCGGGCCCGCAGTACGCAGAAAGGTATATACCCCCTCCATCAAAGCCTGGCTACCCAAAACAGCCCCACCCAGCACCCGGCCCTGACCATCGAGATATTTCGTGGCTGAATGAATGACAATATCGGCCCCCAGCGCCAAAGGATTCTGTAAGGCCGGGGAGCAAAAACAGTTATCCACTGCAAGCCAGGCGCCAACATCATGCGCGATTCTGGATAGCGCTCGAATATCACTCACTTCGGTCAATGGATTCGAGGGGGACTCGACAAAGAAGAGCTTCGTATTGGGCTTGACCGCCGCCTGCCACTCTGCCGGATCAGTGGGTGAGACGTATGTTGTCTCGATTCCGAAGCGTCCGAGAATGTTGCTGAATAACTGCACGGTGGAGCCGAATATCGAACGGGATGCAACCACGTGCTCACCCGATTTCATCAGCCCCATCACCGTTGCAAGAATGGCGGCCATACCCGAGGCAAATGCGACGCACCGCTCCGCACCTTCAAGGGCCGCCAAACGTTCCTCCATCATGCTTACCGTAGGGTTCGTGAAGCGCGCGTAGATCGGACCTGGCTGCTCCCCTTTGAAACGCGCGGCGGCTTCTGCTGCGCTACCGAACACAAAACTGGAAGTGAGGAACAAGGCTTCCGAGTGTTCGTTGAACTGACTCCTTACCGATCCGGCACGAACAGCCAGTGTGTCGAGGTCATATTGTTCGTTCATATTTACATCCAGTTAGTAGAGTTAACGCTCCTGCCAGTTTTTGCCCTGAATGGAACATTCCATTGTTCATGCGTCGCAGGATGGGAAGGAGTTTTCGGTGCAATGGTGGGCTCACGGCTGGATTTTACCCT
>JAGVGD010000125.1 GCA_020057245.1 Thiobacillus sp.
CGTGGTGTACCTGCGCAATGCCGAGGCGGCGCGGCTGGCCGAGACCCTGCGCGGCATCCTGTCCGGCGAGGTGCCGGCCGCGCTGGCCGCCACACCCGTCAGCTCGATGTCGAGCGGAACGGCGGGCACCGTGACAACGGCCAGTGTCAGCAACAGTATCTCCGGCTCCGCCGGCGGCGACATTGTTCTTGCCGATCCGGCGACCAATTCGCTCATCATCCGGGCGCCGGACGTGACCTACAACGCGCTGCGCGCAGTGATCGACAAGCTCGACGCGCGCCGTGCGCAGGTGTTCATCGAGGCGCTGATCGTGGAAGTGGCGGCCGAGAAGGCGGCCGAGTTCGGTGTCCAGTGGATGGACCTGAGCCGCCTGTACGACAGCGGAACGAATTTCATCGGCGGCACCAACTTCGGCGCCCGCGGCACCGGCACCAACATCATCGATGCGGCGGCCAACCTTGGCAGCCTCAGCCAGGGCCTCAACGTCGGCGTGGTCCAGGGCACCATCAACATTCCCGGACTCGGCGTGGTGACCAACCTCGGCGCGCTGGTGAAAGCGCTGGAGGCGGATGCCAACTCCAATATCCTGTCGACGCCCAATCTGCTGACGCTCGACAACGAAGAAGCAAAGATCGTGGTGGGCCAGAACGTGCCGTTCATCACCGGCCAGTATGCGCAGACCGGCACCACCACCACAGTGACGCCGTTCCAGACCATCGAGCGCAGCGACGTCGGGCTGACGCTGAGGGTGCGCCCCCAGGTATCGGAAGGCGGTTCGGTCAAGCTGCAAATCCACCAGGAAGTGTCCAATCTGAGCACGAGCACCACTGCGGCAGCCGACCTGATCACCAACACGCGTTCGATCGATTCCACCGTGCTGGTCGACGACGGCCAGATCATTGTGCTGGGCGGGCTGATTTCGGATTTGACCGATGGTGGCGTCGAGAAGGTGCCGCTGCTGGGCGATATCCCGGTGATCGGCTATTTGTTCCGCTATGAAAAGCGCAAGCGCGTGAAAACCAACCTGATGGTGTTCCTGCGTCCGTACGTGCTGCGCGATGCCAGCAGCGCCACCGCCTTGACCAGCGATCGTTACGATTTCATTCGCGGGAAGCAGGCCGAATTCCCCATGCAGCCCAACCTGTTTCTACCCGACATGCCGGTCGGCACGCTGCCTGAAATGAAGGATCTGCCGCAGCGGTCCATCCGCTGATGACTGCCATGGATACGCCCGTGACGCTGATCCCGGATCCTCAGCTGGCCGAGTTGCTGCCCTACGGTTTTGCCCATACTCACGGGGCGCTGGTGGCACGGCGTACCGACGACGAGTTCGAGGTGTGGCTGCGCGAGGGGGCCGAGCCGGCCACGCTGGCCGAGCTGCGGCGCATTCTCAAGCACCCGCTGCAGACGCAGGTGCTGACGCCGGAGCAGTTTGAGCGTGCGCTGGATCAGGCTTATTCGCGTGGCGAAAACCATGCGGCCAGCCTGGTCGACGACATGGAGCAGGGCATGGACCTGCACCAGCTGGCGCAGGACATTCCCGAGGTGGCCGACCTGCTGGAAAGCGAGGACGACGCGCCGATCATTCGCCTGATCAACGCGCTGCTGACGCAGGCGCTGCGCGAGAACGCATCCGACATCCACATCGAACCCTTCGAGACGCGCTCGGTGGTGCGCTTTCGCATGGACGGCGCGCTGCGCGACGTGATCGAGCCGAAGCGCGCGCTGCATGCGGCGATCGTGTCGCGCATCAAGGTGATGGCGCAACTCGACATCGCCGAGAAGCGCCTGCCGCAGGATGGCCGCATCACCCTGCGTCTCGCCGGTCGGCCGGTCGACGTACGGGTGTCGACGCTGCCGACCGGCCACGGCGAGCGGGTGGTGATGCGTCTGCTCGACAAGCAGGCGGGGCGGCTCGAACTGGGACGGCTCGGCATGAACCGGAATACCCTGAGCGCGCTCGACGATCTGATCCACCGACCGCACGGCATCGTGCTGGTGACCGGCCCGACCGGTTCCGGCAAGACCACCACGCTGTATGCGGCGCTGTCGCAGCTGGACGCGAAATCGCTCAACATCATGACGGTGGAAGACCCGATCGAATACGACCTCGACGGCGTCGGCCAGACCCAGGCCAATTCGCGCATCGACCTGAGCTTCGCCCGCGCGCTGCGCGCCATCCTGCGGCAGGATCCGGACGTCATCATGATCGGCGAAATCCGCGATCTCGAAACTGCGCAGATCGCGGTGAAGGCTTCGCTCACCGGTCACCTGGTGCTGGCGACGCTGCATACCAACGATGCCGCCAGCTCGGTGACCCGACTGGTCGATATGGGGATCGAACCCTTCCTGCTGGCGTCGAGCCTGCTGGGCGTACTCGGCCAGCGCCTGGTGCGCCGACTGTGTCCGGTATGTCGACAGCCGCACGCGGCGAGCGAGAAGGAAATCGCCGCACTGGGGCAGCCGCCACTGGACGGCCCGCTGTACAGCGCGGTGGGGTGTCCGAGCTGCAACGACACCGGCTATCACGGCCGCACCGGCATCTATGAGTTGCTGGTCACCGACGAGACGCTGCACCGCATGGTTCATGAAGCCGCATCCGAGCAGGCGCTGCGCGACTACGCCGTGCAGCGCGGCATGGTCAGCATGCGTCAGGACGGCATGCGCCTGGTGCGCAGCGGCGAAACCACGCTGGAAGAAGTCTTGCGCGTGACGCGCGACACCTGAACGGCGCTTTCATGGCGGCATTTCGTTACGAAGCCTATGACGCAGACGGCCGCCTGAGCAAGGGCGTGCTGGAGGCCGACACTGCGCGCCAGTTGCGTGCACGGCTGCGCGAGCAGGGCCTGCTGGTCGCCGCGGTGGAGACCCTGTCCGAGACCGGGCAGGCGAACGGCAGTCGTCACGGGGGCTGGCGCCGCCGCCTGTCGGGCGCGCAGTTGAGCCTGATCACGCGCCAGTTCGCGACCTTGCTGGCCGCCGGCCTGCCGGTGGAACAGACGCTCAATGCGCTGATCGAGCAGGCAGATACCGATTTCCAGCGTCAGGTGCTGGCCGGGGTGCGCGGCGAGGTGCTGTCGGGGCATTCGCTGGCGCGTGCGCTGCAGAAATATCCCCGCGTTTTTCCCGAGCTTTACATCACCCTGGTGGCTGCCGGCGAGCAGTCGGGCCGGCTCGGCGAGGTGATGGAGCGGCTGGCCGATTACACCGAGTCGCATCAGGCTTTGCGGCAGAAGGTCGGGCTGGCCTTCATCTACCCGGCCATCGTTACGCTGGTGGCGAGCGCTGTGGTGCTCGGCCTGCTGACCTACGTGGTGCCGCAGGTGGTGAGCGTGTTTCAGAACACCAACCAGACGTTGCCGTGGCTGACCCGCGCGCTGATCGGGCTGAGCGATTTTCTGCGCGCCAGCGGCTGGCTGTGGCTGATCGCCCTCGTC
>JAGVGD010000101.1 GCA_020057245.1 Thiobacillus sp.
GAGCTCCGGCATGCGCCTTCTCCAGCAGCGCCTTGATGGCCGGATCGGACTCCTTCGCCAGCGCCTGCGCCAGCACCGGCAGCAGTTCCACCCCGGCATGGCCCTGCAGAGCCTGCGCCGCTTCCAGCCGCAGCGCGCGATTGGGGTTGAGCAAATCCAGTGCCGCCAGCACGCTCGACAGGGTCTCGCGCACCCGGCTGTTGACGCTGATCGATTCGTAGCTTTCCGGCACCGGCTTGATTTCGGCGCCGCTGGCGGCGTCCAGTGCGCGTTCGCCGTCCAGCACGAACACGCTGTCGCCGCTGACCAGCAGCTCATCGTTGGCCATGGCCTTGAGCAGGCTGGCAGCTTCGGGCTGGCTGCCCAATTGCTGGATGGCTGCGATCTTGGCGTCGGAATCGTCTGCCGCCAGCTGTTTCACCGCGGCCGGGTCCAGCGCCGCGCAAGCGGGAATGGCGATAAGCCAGAGGAGTAAGGCGATCAGGTGGCGTGTCATGGCTGGTATTTCGTAACGTGAACAAATGTCCGTCATTCCCGCGCAGGCGGGATGCCTGCCTGCGCGGGAATGACGCCCCCATCCGGGGGCGTCGAAGCAGGCTTACTTGCTGTCAGGCACATCCTTCTTCTTGTCGTTGCCGGGGATGTAGGGGCTCCACGGCGCGGCGCGAACCGGACCCTTGGTTTTCCACACCACATTGAACTGGCCATCGGCCTTGATCTCGCCAATGAACACCGGCTTGTGCAGGTGATGGTTTTTCTCGTCCATCTTGATGATGAAGCCGGACGGCGCCTTGAAGGTCTGACCGCCCATCGCGGCGATCACCTTGTCGACATCGGTGGACTTGGCCTTCTCCACGGCCTGCTTCCACATGTGGATGCCGACGTAGGTCGCTTCCATCGGGTCGTTGGTCACCACCGTGTCGGCCTTGGGCAGCTTGTTCAGCTTGGCCCAGTCGCGGTACATCTTGATGAACTGGGTGTTCTGCGGATTCTTGATCGACTCGAAGTAGTTCCACGCCGCCAGGTGGCCGACCAGCGGCTTGGTGTCGACGCCGCGCAGCTCTTCTTCGCCCACCGAGAACGCAACCACCGGCACATCCGAAGCCTTCAGGCCGGCGTTGCCGAGTTCCTTGTAGAACGGCACGTTGGAGTCGCCGTTGATGGTGGACACCACGGCGGTCTTCTTGCCCTCGCCGGAAAATTTCTTGATCTTGGCGATGATGGTCTGGTAGTCGCTATGACCGAAGGGGGTGTACTCCTCCATGATGTCGGCATCGGCCACGCCCTTGGATTTGAGGAAGGCGCGCAGGATGCGGTTGGTGGTGCGCGGGTAGACGTAGTCGGTGCCCAGCAGCACGAAACGCTTGGCCGAACCGCCATCCTTGCTCATCAGGTATTCCACTGCGGGAATCGCCTGCTGGTTGGGCGCAGCACCGGTGTAGAACACGTTTTTCTCCAGCTCCTCACCCTCGTACTGCACCGGGTAGAACAGCAGGCCGTTCAGTTCCTTGAACACCGGCAGCACCGATTTGCGCGACACCGAGGTCCAGCAGCCGAACACCACATCGACCTTGTCCTTCGACAGCAGCTGGCGCGATTTCTCGGCGAACAGCGGCCAGTTGGAAGCCGGATCGACCACCACCGGCTCCAGCTTCTTGCCCAGCACGCCGCCGGACTTGTTGATCTCGGCAATGGTCATCAGCGCGGTTTCCTTCAGCGCGGTTTCGGAGATGGCCATGGTGCCGGACAGGGAATGCAGGATGCCGACCTTGATGGTATCGGCGGCGAGGGCTGACATGCTGGCCAGGCCCGACAGAGTCATCAGGCTGGAGAGAACGGTCATTTTCAGAAAAGTGCGGCGGGTTTGCATGGAGAACTCCTGTAGAAATCAAATGGAAAAGCCATCAGGTTTTAAAGCATCGACACGATGGGCGCAGCGCCGGGCCGCCCCCATCCCGCTCAGAACTGGACTTGCAGCGCGACGCTGAACGCATCCACATCGCTGGCGCCGGTCACGTCCGTGTTCGAGTAAAAGCTGCTGATCTGGGCGTTGTAGCCATCGATGATGTAGTTCACGCCGAGGTCGTACTTCTTGGTGTCGATGTCGTTGTCCGGGCTGAATTTCTGGTAACGGACAAACGGCTGGAACTGCCCCCAGCCCACTTTCTGGTCGAAGATGTAACCCGCACCGGCCGAGTAGGCTGTGCCCTGTTCGCTGAGGAAGACATCGCTGGTGTCGTAGTCGTAACCCGCTGCCTCGATCGACAGCGCGCCGGGGCCCACGCCTTTTTTCTCCAGCAGGAAGTCGATGCTGTAGGACGAATAGTCGCCCGTCGCGATGGTGGAAAACGCCCCGTTGTTCTGGGTGCGGCCGGCCAGGCCGATCGCCAGAATGTCCTTGCCGCCCAGGTAGTTGCCGGTGCCGTAGTAGCCAGGCTCCGCATCCCAGAAGTCGTACTGCAGACGGCCGGCGTACATCAGGCCATCCGAGCCGGTGCGCGTGCCCACCGTCACCGGGGCAATCTTGAACGCGGTTGCGCCTTCGAACGCGCCAAACGAATAGGCAAACTTGCCGCCCATCAAACTGCCCACCACGGCGACGCCGTCGTCGCGCCCGATGTAGCCGCCGTTGTAGCCGTAGCGCGAAGCGACGCCCGCCCAGTAACCGCCCCCCAGCGAGTAGTAAGGACCGGCCATGTTGGCGCGGTCGCTCGGCGACAGGAACCGGCCCGCCCAGATGGCCAGCTCAGGCGTGATCGCAAACTGGACGTTCGCATCGATGGCCTGGAAACCCTGTCCCGCGATATCCTTTTCGGTATTGAGCATGCCCTTGATGTTCTTGTTCAAGGAGCCCGACAAATAGATGCGGGCACTGTCCAGGCTGAAGTCCTGCGAGCTGGACGTGCCGTTGGGCGCTGCGTTTTCGACGCTGCTGAAACTGCCGCGCATGCCGAACCCGACGCTGATGGATTTATCCTCACCAAAGGTGATCGTGCCGCCCGCATGGGCGCTCATTGCCGGCAGCATGACCGCCGCAGCAATGGCCGTCAGCAGCTGGCTTCGTTTGAACTCAAATGTCATTTCAACTCCCCGTTGATTAAAAATATCGCACCCGAACTGCAGTGCCGACCGCACCTTGACTGCCCGAAAACGCATTCAGTTTTTGAACACGGTCTCAGGTTATCGAGGGCTCACGGGGAGGGAAATAAGTCATCTTACGTATACGCCCAAGTGACTGATTCTTAAATTGGATGTTAGATTTTCGGCATCGAAACACGAGCCTGGACGCTGCCATGAACCCCCTGCCGAATGTCACCCGAATCCGTTTTCTTCGCAGCGGCTGCAGCCTGCTGCTGGCCGCCCTGCTGTCGAGCGGATGCGGCGAACTGGCCTACAAGCGCGGCGCCAGTGCGAGCGATCTGGAAGCCGCCAGGAAATCCTGTCAGGCGAACGCCAGCGATGCGGCGGCGGTCGAGCAATGCATGGCCGACAACGGTTGGGCCATTCAGAAACTGGACAAGATGGAGCCGCTGGATGCCGACCCCGTGATCGAAGCCACCGCCCTGCCCACCCAGCAGAGAATCGAAAACGCAGCCAGTCTCCCGCCCGCCAGACCCGCAGCCGAAAACACTGCGCAGGCCTCGTCCGTTGCGTCCCCCGCCGCAACGGAAGTCAAGAAAGCCCCCGACATGCTGGACACCTTCAAGGTCAGTTCGTGGTGGAAAACCGGCAGCGGCGCAGCAAGCCTGCGAGCGGATACGGAAGCCTGCGTGGCCCGGCTGGGCGAGGCGCACCGGCCCAACCAACAAACCCAAATAGTCACGCGCGGCCTGCTGCTGTGCATGAAGGAAAAAGGCTGGAGCGGGCTGCGCGCGAAGTAGCGATGGGCTGGCGCGTACTTGATGGCATGGCGACCCGCATCAGGCAGGGCCAGGCTTGAACTGGCAAAACATACAGATTGGCTTTGCCCGGTATCGACCCAGAACGGTCTGATGTAAATGACCGCTCTACGCGATCAAGCTGCCTGCCCCGTTGATCGCCTGAAGCTCTGGAACGCGGCTGTTCTTCTAAGTTTTCGTCTACTTGGCGCTTAATGCCGCCCGGGCCAAAAGTACCGTCAGGATCACGTGCAGGCCGACTGCCGGCCACAACAGTATGCCGGTCATGCCGCCCGCGAAGCCGACGTAGGCGAGATACAGCGTGACTGCCGCGCTATAGGTCAACATGCCGATCAGGGGCGGACCCGGCCAGCAGGCGACCCCCAATGCGATCAGCGCGATGCCGGCCACGCGCGCCACCGTCACGGCAATGCCGGTCAGCTCGGCACCGAGCAGCAATTGACCGACCAGAGACGGGACAAGCAGCAAGGCCAAGCCGGTCGCGGCTTCACTGACCGCAGCGAGAACGAGTAGCTTTTTCATCGCTTCTATTTTCCTTTCGCACTCTGGATCCGGTTCGCAATCGGGCTAGCGCTTCGATGCGTCAACTGGACCCGGCTCCGCTGCTGTCTTGGGCTCCAGCGGCGCCTTGGACTCGGGTTCGAGCTTGAAGGTCAGCTTGTCGATCGTGCCGGTAAACTTGAACGGAGATTCGTAGCGATGTTCCAGCATCGCGACACCGGTACGCGTGTCGCTGCCGACGTCGAAGGTTTCGTCCTCCGGGAAGGTGATCGGGGTGCCGTGTTCGATGGAATTTCTGGCCACTTCCTTGCCGTCCACGAAGAGCACGCCCGTCCCGCCCTTGCCCAGCCCCGGACCATCGATCTTGTAATCGAAGACGATGGTGTGCTTGCCGGCGCCCAACGCGGGTCCTTCCCAGGTCGTGCGCTTGAGGTCGAGCAGGTTGTAGAGGAACACCGGCTTGCCGCGGCCGATACCAAACAGGTTGGTGATCAATACCGCCACTACCAGCAGCAAGGCGGGTATTACGACCATGTAGCTCAGGCCCATTTTCAGGCGTGACCATTTTTTGCTCCGCCCGCGCCAGACCAGCAACAGTCCGAATGCCAGGAATCCCAAGCCCAGATTCCGGAACAAGTCCGCCTTGTCCCACCAGTCGAAGCTGGGACTCAGGAACAAGCCGTAGCCGCCAAAGCGCCCGCCCTCGGTGACGATCATGCCTTCCGCGCCCCCTTTGGGGATCGTGACCTCGGCCGTGATGGTGTAAGACTTGTTCAGGATGTCAGGCGCGCCACTCTTGGGGACGCTGGCCAGTTCGCCCGAGTAAGTGAACTCCGTTCGTCCTGCCGTGAGGTTCGGGCGCGGCGTGTTCCAGCGTGCGAGCGTCGAGTTGTCGAGCGGCAGCACATCATGCTTCTCCGCCTCGAGGTAGAAGAGGTCCTGCATCTGCTTCAGCTTCTCCGGCATCTGCGCTGCGAGGTCGTTGAACTGGGTGGGGTCTTCCGCAACGTTGTAGAGCTCCCACTTGTATCCGGTGATCACGTCGGGCGCCGGCTTGGTGCTCAGTTCCCACGGCAACGTCGCCGGGGTGGTCGCCGCAACCCATCCGTCGTGATAGATGGCCCGGTTGCCGAGCGTCTCGAAATACTGCGTGGCGCGCTGCGACGATATGGTTGCGTTCGCCTTGTCCCAAGTGTAGGCCATGCTCACGCCGTCCATCGGCCGCTGCTTGATGCCGTTGAGCGTTTCAGGCATTGAGATGCCGGTCGCTTCAAGGATGGTCGGAGTGATGTCGATGACATGGTGAAACTGGCTGCGGATGCCGCCCGTGTCCTTGATGCGGTCGGGCCACGATATCGCCATGCCTTGCGCCGTCCCGCCAAAGTGTGAAGCCACCTGCTTCACCCACTTGAACGGCGTGGCCATCGCCCACGCCCAGCCTGCCGCGAAGTGCGGGAAGGTCTTGTCGGACCCCCAGAACGGGTACCAGAGGAGCTGGGGTTTCACCTCCATGGGTACGCCGTTGAAGGCGGTGAATTCGTTCGGCGTGCCGTTGAGCAGGCCCTCTGAGCTCGGCCCGTTGTCGCCCGAGATGTAGATGACGATCGTATTGTCTCGCTGGCCCAGATCCTCGACTGCCTGAATGACACGGCCGATCTCGTGGTCGGTGTAGGCGAGGTAGGCGGCATAGACGTCCATTTGCTTGATGAACAGCCGTTTCTCCATCGCGCTGAGCGAGTCCCACTCGGGCAATTACTTCGGCCAGGGCGTGAGCTGGGCGTTGGCCGGCATGATGCCCAGCCGCTTCTGGTTGGCGAGGATGGTCTCGCGCAGCTTGTTCCAGCCGCCGTCGAACAGGTGCATGTCGCTGATCTTGTCGATCCACTCGGGCGTGGGATGGTGCGGTGCGTGCGTGCCGCCCGGCACGTAATAGACGAAGAACGGCTTCTCGGGTGCGACCGCCTTGATCCCCTTCATGTACTGGATCGCCTCGTCCGCCATGGCCGTAGTCAGATTCCAGCCCGGCTTGCCCTCGAACGGGTAGATGGGGGTCGTGTTGCGGTAGAGGTTCGGCTGCCATTGGCTGGCGTCGCCGCCCATGAAACCGTAGAAGTACTCGAAGCCCATGCCGTTCGGCCACTGATCGAACGGCCCGGCCTGCGTCGCCTGATAGGAGGGGGTGTTATGGTTCTTGCCGAACCACGAGGTCGCGTATCCGTTCGCCTTCAGGATCGTGCCGATCGTGCCGGTTTCCTTGCGGATGATCGAGTTGTAGCCAGGAAATCCGGTCCCGACTTCACCGACCACGCCGAAGCCGGCCACATGGTGGTTGCGCCCGGTGATCAGGGCCGCACGCGTCGGCGAGCAGAGCGACGTCGAGTGGAAATTCGTGTAGCGCAGCCCGCTTTTCGCGATGCGATCCAGGGCGGGGGTGGGGATGACGCCGCCGAAGGTGCCCGGTGCGGCATAACCGGCGTCGTCCGTCATGATGAGCAGCACGTTGGGCGCGCCCTTCGGCGGCACGACGCGCGGCGCCCACCAGCCCTTCGATCCCGAGGCCTTCTTGTCGATCACTCCGCCGAACTCCGGATCGGGCGGCGGAAGCTGTTTGCCGCTGATCGTGGTGGTGGCCCCGGGCGACCCGAGCACGCCGGTGATCTGCTGTGCCGATGCAAACCCCAAAAAGCCAAGGGTAGCAATCCCGGAAATCGCCAATCTAAATAATTGTATTTTCATTATTCCCCCTGGTTGGCTGAGTTTCATAAGAAAGAGTAGTTTAATCCAAGCATGCTTCTTACCTTACCGACCTTCCGGGTCATTCTCAAATAACGATATTTACCTTGCCCCTGTTTACCGGACTCCATAGGCCACCCAATATGCGGACCTTTTCACTTGCTCTCTGCCACACCGGAGTCCAAACGCCTGAACCTGTCTGTTTAAAGTCCGCGGCCATGGCTGGACCGGTCGTTGATACAGAGCTATTTTCCGCGTTGGTAGTGACTGCTTCTGGCCGAGAGCCGTCAGCAAACCATTAGGTTCAGCTTCGCATTGTTATTTTGCGAAGCTGACCCCTTGGTTTTTCTGGATGCAACAGATTAGCTGCCTCCTGGCTGCAATGGTTTAAGCGAAACCAACAGTCGACAAGCCGTTCGCTCTGCAGATCAAGAAACACATCAGGCGATTCTTTCTCGGACCATTCAGGTTTTCTCTCCCGACACCAGCAACAAACTACCCCAAGGAAGCACTTTGGGAATACCCGGCTCGACCCAAGCGGCGCAGCACCCTCCTGCAGGCAGAAAAACGGTCGAGCGCAGCTTCAGGTTTTGAACCGGCAAGCCCGAGAACAATGCCAGGACTTCACGCGGGCCATGCCAGCGGGCCCCGCGGTATGCGCCGCTGCCGCCTTTTCTGCCCTTTTGCCAATAAAGCAGGCTGGCGCGGTTGAGCCAGCCGATCGCGAAATGGCGGCGAGCCACGCGTACGCATTCGGCCACGGCCTGCCGCTCGTCGTCGATAAAACACAGTGCGGCAATCGACAGCACATGTTCGAAACTGCCATCGGCGAATGGCAACGCGCGTGCATCGCCCTCCACCCAGTTCAAGGCCGGGCTGCTGTGCAGGCGCGCGAAATCCAGCCAGGCGACATTCGGATCGAGTCCGGTGACTACGAGACCATCGGCTGCAGCGCGGCGGCTGAACCAGCCGGTGCCGCAGCCGACATCGAGCAGGCTGTCGCCCGGCTGGGCGTCAAGCTGACGCGCGGCCAGCGCGTATTCGGCCTCTCCGATCCAGCGGCCACGCGGGGTGTCATACCAGGCATCGTAGTCGGCTGGGTTCATGTCGCCGCAGCCGTCCGCCGCAGGTGCGGCTCGATGACGATGGCCGCAATCAACGCTGCAAGCAGGGCAGGAACAACAGCGATATTCAGCGTGGCCCAGCCAAAACGGTCATAGAGCCAGCCTGCCGAAAGGGTGGCGAGCGCCGCGAAGCCGAACACGGCAAACTCGTTCACCGCTTGCACCTTCAGGCGTTCTGCTTGTTGGTAGGTCTGGGTCAGCAAGGCGGTGCCGCCGATGAAGGCAAAATTCCAGCCGACGCCGAGCAACACCAGCGCCGACAGAAAGTTCAGGAACTCGACCCCGGACAAGGCCAGCACGACGTTGCCAAGCAGCAGAACAAACCCGGCCTGCATGATGCGCGGCGCGCCATAACGCTCGATCAACGCGCCGGTAAAAAAGGACGGCGCGAACATTCCCACCACATGCCACTGGATGACCGGCGTCACGCTCGACCCAGGCAAGCCGCAGCCCAGTATCGCCAGCGGGGTCGCCGTCATCACCATGATCATGACGGCATAGCCGATTGCCGCACCGAAGATGGCCACCCGCAGGGCGGGCTGACCCAGGATTTCACGCAGCGGGCGCGGGGTGCCAATGTGCATTGGGGCCGCCATGGGCAGGTTCAGGCGGGTGAGCAACAGCAGTGCGGCAACACTCAAACCTGCCTGTGCCAGATAAGCGCCAACGAATAATTCACCCGCGATCCAGTCACGCCCCCATAGCCCGATTTGCGGGCCGAGGAAAGCCGCGACCACGCCGCCGGCCACCACCAGCGAAATGGCCTTGCTGGCGTGGTCCGAGCCGGCGGCTTCGACTGCGGCGAAACGGTAGTAATTGGCAAAGCCCTGATAGCTGCCAAGCAGCACATGGCCGACGACAAACACGGCAAAATTGCTCTGGTGGAGCGCAAAGGCACACAGCAGGCTGCCGCCGATGCCGAGCAGCGCGCCAATCAAAAATCCGGGACGGCGTCCAACTCGACGCATCAGCATGGCGGCGGGCAGCGAAGCGACAGCGGTGCCGATCACCATGGCCGCCACCGGCAGCGTCGCCAGCCCCTTGTCGGGCGCGAGCATGGCTCCGAGGATCGCGGCGAGCGTCATCGACAGCACAATGGCGGACAGCATCAGGGCCTGGCCGAGCGCCAGGATCAGGACATTGCCGCGGGACGATGGGTTCATTGGATTCACCTGTTTGCCACGCATACCCCGCGCGAAGAATGCGCGGCGCTTATGCGCCTTCCATCATACGTTCCAGCGGCGCTTGCAGCGCCTCGGCCAGCCCGGCCAGCGCCGCTTCGTCCTGCCCTGCCGCCGCCAGCACGGCACACACATCGGCCGGCATCAGGATCACCCCATCCGCCGGCTGGACCGGGCACCCATTCAACCAGAGCGACGGAAAACCCGAGCCATGCGCGTCGCGCTCGGTCGTGACGACGACCTCCGTGCGCGTATCCAGGTGCGCCGCCAGCACCTCGGCATAACCGGCATACAGACTGCATCGCCCGCCGGGGGGATGCTGCGAAATCACACGCACATGCAAACTCACATTAGGGCCTGTTAACACTATTTTCGCGCCTGCGGCGAGGCTGCTTCGGGATGCAGCCCGCGAAGCAGGCCGCGCCGCTGTGCGGGCACAGCAAGCGGAC
>JAGVGD010000181.1 GCA_020057245.1 Thiobacillus sp.
ATCGAGGAAGGGACGGGCATCGGTTTGGTGGTCACCCAGCAGCTGGCCATACTGATGGGCGGCACCATCGGTGTGGAAAGCACAGTCGGCGAGGGGAGTGAGTTCTGGATCGAGCTGATGCAGGGCGTCATGCCGCAGCTTGCCGTGGGCGGTACCCTGCCCGCAGAACGTGCGCAGCAAATGCAGGAAAATGCCGTGCTGCGTACCTTGCTTTATGTGGAAGACAATCCGGCCAACCTGATGCTGGTCGAGCAAATCATCGAGGGGCTTCCCCATGTGCGCCTGCTGGGCGCGCGCGATGGCAATCAGGGCATTGCGCTGGCGCGAACCCACCTCCCGGATGTGATTCTGATGGACATCAATCTGCCAGGCATCAGCGGCAGCCAGGCGCTGAAAATCCTGCGCGACGACCCGGCAACGGCGCATATCCCCGTCATTGCCCTCAGTGCCAACGCCATGCTCCGTGATATGGAGAAGGGACTGGCGGCTGGGTTCTTCCGCTATCTCACCAAGCCGATCAAGGTGGACGCGTTCATGGATGCGCTGGACCGGGCGCTGGCATTTTCGGAAACCGGGATAGACGGCAGCGTGTTGCCGGAGCCCTTGTGATGATCCGGGCCGCCGACATTCTGGATGCCAGCATCCTGATCGTGGACGATCAGGCAACCAATGTGCTGCTGCTGGAAGAAATGCTGCGTGCGGCGGGCTATCGTTGCATTGCGTCGACGCTCGATCCGCATGCCGTTTACGCGCTGCATCGCGACAACCGCTACGACCTGATTCTGCTCGATCTGCAGATGCCCGGCATGGATGGCTTTCAGGTCATGGAAAGCCTGAAGGAACTCGAGATTGACAGCTACCTGCCCGTACTCGTCTTTACCGCCCAGCCGGGCCACAAGCTGCGGGCGTTGGCCACCGGCGCAAAAGACGTCATCAGCAAACCCTTCGACCTGATGGAGGCCCGGGCGCGTATTCACAACATGCTGGAAGTGCGCTTGTTGTACAAGCAACTCGAGCAGTACAGCCTTGCACTGGAATCCCTGGCGCTGCATGACGCGCTGACCGGGCTGCCGAATCGACGGCTTTTGTTTGACCGGCTTGCGCTGGGCATCGCCCATGCGCGCAGGAACAAAAGCTCGATGGCGGTGATGTGTCTGGATCTGGATGGGTTCAAGCAGGTCAACGACACCCTGGGTCACGATGCCGGTGACACGCTACTTCGGATGGTCGCCGATCGCCTCGTGGCTACCGTGCGTGAAGAAGACACGGTGGCGCGTCTGGGCGGCGACGAATTCGTGATCGGGTTGTGGGAATCAACTCATGTCGACGCTGTGGCTAGACTGGCAGAAAAGGTGGTGCAGGCCATATCACAGCCCTATCGCATTCAAGACCGCGAGATGCATGTGACGGCCAGTGTCGGCGTCAGCATGTATCCCGAACATGGCGGGACCGTGGAGGCGCTGATGAAAAATGCGGATCTGGCGCTGTATGAAACCAAGCGCGCCGGAAAGAACCACTACCGCTTTGCATCACAACGCGCGCCGTCCAGTTAGCGGCTGCGCGATCCGACGTAAGCTCCCTGTATGGAGCAAGTTTTTGAGCGAATGAGCGAAAGAAAATGTAATGGACAACAGCATCGATATTTTTAATGCAAGCATTCTGGTCGTAGACGATCAGGAAGCCAATGTGCAGCTGCTCGAGCAAGTGTTGCGTGAGGCCGGCTACGGTTGCGTGACCTCGACTGTGAATCCGCAGGCGGTGTGTGCGCTGCATCGGGAACACGACTACGATCTGATCTTGCTTGACCTGCAGATGCCCGGTATGGATGGGTTTCAGGTAATGGAAGCCCTCAAGGCTATTGAGGGGGAAAGCTATCTGCCCGTTCTCGCGATCACGGCTCAGCCTGGCCACAAGCTGCGTGCATTGCAGGCAGGCGCCAAGGATTTCATCAGCAAGCCGTTCGATCTGGTCGAAGTCAAGACACGCATCCACAACCTGCTGGAAGTGCGGCTGATGTACAAAAAACTCAGGAATTACAACAATGTGCTAGAACAAACCGTGCGGGAACGGACCGCCGAACTGAGCGATAGCGAGGCCCGCTATCGCAGCCTGACCGAGCTGGCCTCCGACTGGTATTGGGAGCAAGATGAGAACGGGACGTTCACCAAAACCTCCGGTCCGGTACAGGAGATGCTCGGGCTCGGGAGCGATGCCGCGCAAGGAAAATCAGGCGACACTCAGGCAACAGGCTGGAATGAAGCCGAGCGGAAAGAGCTTCAGGAAAAAATTGTTGCCCGGCAGCCCTTCCTGGATTTTGTATTCCACCGCATCAATGCCGATGGATCGCGCCAGCAGTTCAGGGTAAGCGGTGAGCCGATGTTCAATCAGTCCAGCCGGTTTGTTGGATACCGCGGAATCGGCGTGGAACTCACCTGAAAAACAGAACGCACAGGATCACCGCACCCAGTCATGTCCTCGACCCCGAATCCAAGCCAGAACCATCTTCTCGCCGCGCTGCCCATAGCGGAATTCGACGCGCTGGCCGTGCACCTGGAGTGGGTTGCGATGCCGCTTGGAAAAATCCTTTACGAGCCCGGCGAAAAGCTGAAGCACGCCTATTTCCCCACCACCTCCATTGTGTCGCTGCACTATGTGATGGAGTCTGGCGCAACGGCTGAAACCGCAGGGGTGGGTAATGAAGGGGTCGTCGGCGTCTCCCTTTTCCTGGGCGGTGAAACCACGCCGAGCACGGCCGTCGTGCAGACGGCCGGTCATGCGTACCGGTTGGAAGGGAAGCTGTTGAAGGAAGCGTTCGACCGCGCCGGCTTGATGCAGCGTTTGTTGTTGCGATATACCCAGGCACTGCTGACGCAGACCGCGCAGACGGCAGTCTGCAACCGGCATCACGCACTGGAGCAGCAGTTATGTCGCTGGCTGTTGTTGACACTCGATCGCATGCCGGCGAATGAATTGATTCTGACGCAGGAGCTGGTCGCCAGCATGCTGGGTGTGCGCCGTGAAGGCATCACCGAAGCGGCCGGGAAATTGCAACGTGCCGGCCTGATCAGCTACCGCCGCGGCCACATTGCCGTGCTCGACCGGCATGGGCTGGAGGCCCATGCGTGCGAGTGCTATGCCGTGGTCAAGAAGGAACTTGGCCGCCTTTTGCCCGATGTGCAGTATTGCCATGACGGCGCGGCAACAGACCAATAAGCATCTTTCCCGCCCGCCAATACCCCCCACGTTTTTTTAATGGATGGCGGGCGGCACGCTGCCCTGCATGTGCCCAGTTTGATTGCCGCTTATGTGCGTCAGCAGACAGACCGGGTGGCGCCTTCTCCATAGAATTCAAATATTGGAGCCAGGCATGCGTGCTGCTTGAGTGCAGCTCGCCCCGGTGCGAAACACCGGGCGCGTGACTTTCAGAAAAGGAGATGTTCGATGAAAGCGATACAGAGATTCACGTGCGGCGCGGCTGTCGGTGGTGTTATCGGCCACGAAGTCGGCGTAAATAAATGATCAACGTACTCAGCGCCAGTCTGCCCGGCCGCTGCGTCGCGCTCACGCATTACCACGCGTCCGCAGCAGGCATGAGCGACATGCTCAAGCTCGCTGCCGGGCAGGCAAGTTACCAGGAGAACCACATGATGAAACTCGACAAGATGACCCTCACCGTTCTGGCCATGGGGGCGTTGTTTGTGACGCTGTCCGGCTGCCAGCAACAGGAAGGCCCGGCGGAACAGGCCGGCAAGAAACTCGACGAGACGACTGAGAAGGTCGGGGAACAGGTTGAAAAAGCTGGCGAAAGCATTCAGGACGCGGCAAAGGGCGACAAGGAATAATTTTCCCCCTGCTTTCGCTTTTCCAGCGAAGGCAGACCTGCGCCATGAGCAAGGGCAGGATGCCCGGATTTTCCTATTCCGCCTATCCTGAAGCAACCCACTTGCTTTCTTGAACAGGAAAGAATCGTCCGCATGGCTTCCAACCCACCTGACACCTCCTCCAGAACATCCGAACCCTCGGCCCGGCCTGATCGCGAGGCCGCCGAAGACGCGGTACGTACGCTGATCCGCTGGGCGGGTGATGACCCTGATCGCGAGGGCCTGCTCGATACCCCAGCGCGCGTCGTGCGCTCCTACGAGGAATTCTTCGCCGGTTATCTGGAGGATCCGGTGCAGACCCTGTCGCGCACGTTCTCCGAAGTGGAAGGCTACGACGAAATGATCGTCATGACCGACATCCGCTTCGAAAGCCATTGCGAGCATCACATGGTGCCGATCATCGGCAAGGCGCACGTGGCCTACCTGCCGGATCGCCGGGTAGTGGGCATTTCCAAGCTGGCCCGCCTGGTCGACATCTATGCGAAACGTCTGCAGATCCAGGAAAGAATGACGGTGCAGATCGCCGATACGCTGAATGACGTGTTGCAACCGAAAGGCGTTGCGGTGGTGATCGAGGCATCCCATCAATGCATGAGCACGCGCGGCGTACACAAAGTGGGTGCGGCCATGGTGACCAGCCGCATGCTGGGTGCTTTTCGTTCGGATAGTTCAACCCGGCGCGAGTTTCTGGCGATGATCGGCCGAACGGGCGCAGGGCCGTTGAGCAATACCTAGGCGGCTTGCCGCTCAGCGCGACCCAACGCGTTGCTGATGCGCTTGCAACGCAGCGATTTCATCCAGCAAATCCAGCGCCAGCGCCACGCCGGGCAGATTGATTTCCAGATCGCGGGTGAGCCACAAGGCCAGCCGTGCGCGATGCAGGGACGCGCCGGTGAAGCGCCAGTCTTGCGGCGTTTCTCCGAGCGGTTCCAGCACCCCTTCCACGACCCAAGCGACCACGTGCTCCTGTGGGGCGCAACACGCCTGGCATAACTCCTCCAGCGTCAGCGGGATGTCCTCTTCAACGATCAGGCCCTGGATGGATTGAATCTCTGTCTTACTCATGACGGATCAGCCTTTCATCGGCGCGCGCGCGTTGAAATCAAAGGCTTCGGCCATTGCGCGGTAGGCCGCCTTCTCACTTTCGCTGACGGCGGGGGGCAGGGCGATGGCCAGCACAGCGTACAGATCGCCGGGGATTTTGCCCGGTATGCCTTTGCCTTTCAGCCGCAACTGCCGGCCTGCTGCCGATCCCGCCGGAACGGTGAGTTGCACCGATCCTTCCGGCGTCGGTACGGTCAGCGAACAGCCGAGCGCGGCTTCCCACGGCGCCAGCGGCAAGTCCAGATAGACATCCGGGCCGACGACGCGGAATTGCGCGTGCGGCTTGAATTCAATCTCCAGAAACAAATCACCGGGCGGCCCTTCACCCAGCCCCGGATCGCCCTGTCCAGCCAGGCGCAAATGCTGGCCCGCACGAATGCCCTTGGGGATGCGCACGTCGAGCTTGCGCTCCCGCAGCGCGATGCGCCCATGCTCGTCCGGCACTGGCATACGCAGTGAGATGCTGCGCTGGGCGCCGCGGAAAGCATCTTCCAGATCGATCAGCACCTTGGCGTGGTGATCCTGGCCGCGGGCATGCATGCCGGGCCGTTGGCCGCCCCGAGCCTGGCGCCCGAACAGGGCTTCGAAGAAGTCGCTGTGACCCGGGTCAGCGCCCGATCCGAAGTCGCGCCCGCTAAACTCGAACCCGGCATCCCAGTCCGGTGGCGGCTGGAAATCCTGTCCGGCCTTCCACTGGCTGCCAACCTGATCGTAGGCCGCGCGTTTCTCGGGATCCTTCAGGACGGCGTAGGCCTCGCCCAGTTCCTTGAAGCGCACATCGGACTCGGGATCCTTGCTGACATCAGGGTGATATTTGCGGGCCAGCTTGCGATAGGCGCGTTTGATGTCGTCTTGTGTCGCATCGCGCGGCACCCCAAAAACCTCGTAGTAATCCTTGAATTTCATGGCGTGCCGTTGTTTGAGTCAGTTTTAAAGCATAGAACCTGCACCGGGAATACGTAAACGTTTTCTCGTCCTTCAACGGAACCCGCTACGAGGCGCGTCCGGTTATCATTCCCCGGTGCACCTGAGAACTCAGACCGCGCTGCCCATTCCCGGCTCCTGCGTGCCCGCCGGCGGTTGCAGACCCGCCAGCAAACAGCCTTGTCCCAGCGGACCTTTGGGAAACAACGTGTAGAGATGTTTGATGCCGCCTGCGGCATGGAAATGCTCGTCGAGCGCATCGTGCAGGTCGCGCGTGTTCATTGCCGCTTCCGCCGGTTCGGCATTGCGCGCGCAAATCTCCTGCAGTGCGCGTATCACCTGCCAGTGTTCTTCCGTCAGCGTGATCGCTTCGGCCTTGGCGACGACCTCGGCCTGTTCGCGCGTCCAGTCGAACGGCGCATGGGGGAAGCCCGGCACGGGCTCGGCTTCGTAACCGGGGCGGATGAATTCTTGGTTTGCGTCGTTCATGATCGTGTTCCTTTTGTTCAATGGGTTTTCCGCATCCGGGCAAGCCGCGGGAGCCAACTCACCCAATGTCGGGATCGAGGTCCTTTCCTGGCATGGCTGCCGGGTATCCTCGTCTGCAATCCTACTCAGGAACAGATGCGCGTCTGTACGGTGGCGTACACCAGAAAATTTTGAATCCGATTATGCTGAGCATATTGAATACGCATGTCAGATACGGATTAACCACACCTGATGAGTATTCCAGGCTGCATCGCCAGGACGGCGATGGATCGTCGAATTGTGCCTGGCGAATTCATTGCCCATGCACACCGCCACAACAGTCATATCCAACCGGAAACGCAATGAACCAAGCGCACCATGACTAACGCACTCTGGTTTCTGCTCGTCGGCGGCCTGTTGCTCGCCCGCGGCTTGACGGCTTCGATACTCAAGCGCCTGCCGGTCACACCCGCCATCATCTATCTGGCGGTGGGACTGCTGGTCGGGCCGACTGTGCTCAATGTATTTCACTTCAATCCGCTCAAGGAATCGGCGCTGCTGGAAGTGCTGACCGAAGTGGCGGTGCTGATTTCGCTGTTTTCCGCCGGCATCAAGATGCCCGTGCCGGTCAGCTTCGCGCGCTGGCGCGCCCCGATTCTGTTGGCAACGGTGTCGATGGCGGTCAGTGTCGGGCTGGTCGCGGCTTTTGCCTGGTATTTACTCGGCCTGCCCCTGGGTGCGGGTATCTTGCTGGGCGCGATCCTGGCCCCCACCGATCCGGTGCTGGCGACCGATGTCCAGATTCGTCATCCCGGTGATCGCGACCAGCTTCGCTTTACCCTGACCTGCGAAGCGGGCATGAATGACGGCAGCGCCTTCCCGTTCGTGATGCTGGGGCTGGGATTACTCGGATTGCACGAGCTTGGCGACTCCGGCCTGCAGTGGGTGCTGGTCGACGTGCTGTGGGCAACGCTGGCGGGCATCGCCATCGGGGTCGTCTCCGGCGCCGCACTGGGCCATCTGGGATGGAAGCTGCGTAGCGTGCCAAACGAGCACACCCTGATGGACGACTTCCTTGGACTCGGCCTGATCGGTGTGGTGTATGGCCTGAGTGTGCTGGTGGGTGCGTGGGGATTTCTGGCGGTATTTTTCGCGGCCGTCGCACTGCGTCAGACCGAACTCAAACTTGCCTCCGCTGGACAGGATTCCGCGGATCGGCCGCAAGCAGATCGCCTCAAACTGGAAGCCGAAAACGCATGCCCGGACAACGAGCCGCCGCCGACCGTCAGCGGCGGCTCGCTGGTATTCAAGGAACACTTGGAGCGGCTCTCGGAACTGATGCTCGTTTTGCTGATCGGGGGCACGCTGTTTCTCGATTCCTGGAGCTGGCGGGCGGTCGGGCTGGCGCTGTTTTTGTTCATGGTGGCGCGGCCAGTCAGCGTTCTCGCCAGCCTGCTGCTTACCCGCACGTCGTGGCCGATGCGCGGCATGGTCGGCTGGTTCGGGGTACGCGGCATTGGTTCGCTGTACTACCTGATGTATGCCATCCAGCACGGTCTCCCCGAAGATCTGGCTCTGGAACTGATCCAGCTGACGCTCATTGCGGTCTCGCTTTCGATTCTTGTCCACGGCACCAGCGTCAAGCCGCTGATGAGCCGCTTCTGGCGTGACCGCAAGCGTCAGTCAGCGCCATAAGGATGCGCCCTGTTCGGAGCGCAACCCGATCAACAGCAGCTTGACCAGGCTTCTTGCCCCTACTTGATGTGCGGTAGGTCAGTCGCCCGCGCGCGTCGGTGTGGCGGCCGCTTCCGTGCGCAGCAATTGCGCCCGGATTTCACCATTCGGGTGCTGGGCGCTGTGTACATTGACGTAAAGCGCACCGCTCGTGAAACCCGTGTATTGCGCGCCGGTCAGTCTGGCCCCGGCAGGGACGGCAAAGCTGTCGCTGGCGGTTTGGGTCAGGGTAATGATCGGCGGGCCGTTTTTCCCGACGGCGCCCTCATGAATATGCGCCATCGTCGGGACAAACCCGGAAACCTTGATAGTGCCGCTCACGGTGCGGTCGGGCATCACGGTAATCAGCCCGCTGCCCTTCGCCGACGTGATCACTGGCGGCACCTCTGCGTTGCCGTTCAGGGAAATCGACATGGGCTGCTGCGCATACAGATTTGCAGAGGCCAGGAGCAGCAAGGTAAACGGCAGCAACAGCCGGGGCAGGGTGCTGGGGGATTTTGACAGTTTGATCATGGTCGACTCCTTGAATAATCATGGGAATGGCGCAGCGCGGCACTCACTTGATTAAGTGCGGGCAACACGCAAAGTGCGACAAGCCAGCATGCACGATGCACCCGGAGCGGTGTTGTATTCCGTTCGGTAACGCACACAAAAGGCCATTGCCTATGTGCGCTGTCGCACAGCACTGGCCGTCGAGCACGGGTATCCTTTTAACAGGCCTTAATACTTGGGCATCGTCGGCAGTCTGTGCAGATGATCGGCAATGCCGCCCAGCGCTTTGACCCGGACGGCGGGCGGACCGATGAGCCGACCCGACAGGGCACGGCGCCGGTGCAGCGTGCAAGGCCCGGCCCGGCTGGCAACGCCCCTGAGCGTACAGGAGACAAGTGCATGGGGCCGACGCACCATTCACGCTCGACAAACGGTATCCCTGCATTTTTCATGAGCGGGGTTGGTCAATGAACTATCTGCAGCTTACTGATCTCTGAGCCTTGCAGTAAGGCTTCAGGCAAAGTTCACAAGAACGACTATGAATGAAATGAGCGGTACTTAAACGAGGAGAATCGTATGTTGGTCACTTTCACAACGGATGCCTATGCAGACATCACACTGTTCGGGGATGTCGCACTCGCCATGCTGAAAATGATGGGGCACAGCACAAGCGTGCCCGGCGCAATTCTGGCGGCAGATGTCCCTGCGGCGCTGAGCCGGTTAACCGCCGCTATCGATGCGGAAAAATCCGCTCCGCCAGTCGAGGACAAGGATGCAGATGAACCTGTGGTCAGCATGGCTCATAGGGCGTTGCCGCTCATGAATCTGCTTGCTGCAGCAGCCAAGGCGGAATCCAACGTGATGTGGAAATGAGCGTCAGGTCATTGGCGGGACAACGTGCACGCCTGCCCGTATTCAAAATATTCTTAATCAATCCGGAGTGATTCCATGAAAAAGACGATTGTTTTACTTAGCGCCATTGCAGTGGGTCTCAGCGGTCTTTCCGGCTGCGCCAACATGACCGAGACTCAGAAAACCACCGGCACAGGCGCGGCGATTGGCGCCGCTGCCGGCGCGATCATCGGTGTCGCGACAGCTGGCGGCAACAAGGGAAAAAGCGCGGCGACCGGCGCGGCGATTGGCGCGGCAGTGGGTGCGGGCGGCGGCTATCTGTGGTCGAAGCACATGGAGGAACAGAAGGTGGCGATGGAGCAAGCCACCGAGGGAACCGGCGTGAGCGTCAGCCAGACCGCCGATAACCAGCTCAAGCTGGATATCCCGAGCGATGTCTCCTTTGACACCAATCGCTACGAGATCAAATCGAACCTGCGTCCGATCCTTGATCGCTTCGCCACCACCCTGAATCAAAACCCGGTGACGACGGTGAGCATCATCGGCCACACCGACAGCACCGGCACGGATGCGATCAATAATCCGCTTTCGGTCAATCGCGCCGCCTCGACGCGCGATTACCTCGTTGCCCGCGGGGTGGCGGCAAGCCGTATCGCCATCGATGGTCGCGGTTCGCGCGAACCGATCGCTGACAACAATTCGGTAGAAGGCCGTGCGAAAAACCGTCGCGTCGAGATTTTCGTGGCAGAGCCCGCACGCTGACGCCAGCGCATTCGGACGAAGCCCTTTTATTTGGCATCAGCCCGCTACAAGGGCGCGGGTTCGTCCCGATCAATCCCTATTTCAGTTCGGTGACCCAGACACCGACGTCGAGGCTTGCGCCGGGCGGGCCGACGAACGAGCCTGCCACGGGCGGCACGGACTCGGGCAGGCGTGCCACGGCGACGGCGGTGTGATCGGTCCCGACGATTTTGCCGATGGTGGGATCGAAGCCTTTCCAGCCCGCGCCGGGCAGAAACACGTCGGCCCAGGCATGGGTTGAGCCGTAATTGGCGGCCGACGGCTCCGCATAAAGGTAGCCGCTGACAAATCGCGCGGCGAGGCCCAGGTGACGCGCGGCTTCGATGAACAGATTCGCGAAATCGCGGCAGGAACCGGTGCCGCGCGCCAGGGTGTCGGCGGGCGTTTGAACGCCGGGCTGCTCGCGCGCCAGATAGATAAACGACTGGCTGATGTGGACGCACAGGCGTTGCAACAGGGCGTAGGTCTGGATGGGCTCGCCGGCCCGCCACAAACTGGCCACCCATTTGGCCAGCGGGTCGGAGGCCTGCCGTGTGATCGTCAGCAGATAGGGCGCCAACACGGTGCGGTCTTCGGCCTCATAGGCAAACGGGTAGTTTGCCGCGTAGGCGTCCACCAGAAAATCGAGGGGCGCTTCGTTGAATTGCTGAATGATGATTTCGCTTGCGATTACCAGCTGTCGGGTCGGCGTGTCGAACGTTGCGATTGCCACCGAGTTGTCTTCTACGTCGCTGTGCCAGCGCAGCGTGGCTACCGGCGTGATGTTCAGGGATGAGGATTCGATGCGCAGCTCGTGGCCTTCCTTGGGCCGCAGGCGCAAGGTGTGGGGTCCGAGCTGCACCGTGCCCGTAAAGTTGTAATAGGTGCGATGAAGAATTTTAAAGCGCCGCATCGTTCGCTAACTTTCCTGATTCCCGTCTGAAAACATTCCGTATCACTCGTGCCGTAGCGCTTCGATCGGGTCCATGCGCGCCGCGCGCCGCGCGGGGAAGTAACCGAACAGTACACCGATGCCAGCCGAGAAGGCCAGCGACAGCAGGTTGATGGAGAGATCGAACGCGTAAGGCACGCCCATCAGGCTGGACAGTCCCCAGGACGCTGCGGTGGCGATGATGACGCCGATCACGCCGCCCATCGCAGACAACACCACCGCCTCGATCAGAAACTGCAACAGCACTTCGTTTTCCAGCGCGCCGACGGCGAGGCGCAGGCCGATCTCACGGGTGCGCTCGGTGACGCTGACCAGCATGATGTTCATGATGCCGATGCCGCCCACCAGCAGGCTCACTGCCGCTACGGCGCCAAGCAGGGTGGTCAGCACCTGGGTGGTGCTCGACAGCGTCTCGGCCAGTTGCTGGGTATCGAAGATGTTGAAGTCGTCGTCGTCGCCTGCGGCGAGGTTGCGGCGCTCGCGCAGCAGTTGCGTCAGGCTGGCCTTCAGGCGCGTGCTGTCGCTGCCGTCGCGCATCGACACCAGCAGCGTGGCCACCTTGAGGCTGCCGGTGACGCGGCGCTGCAACGTGCGCAGCGGCACCACCACGGTGTCGTCCTGGTCGCCCATGCCGCTCTGGCCCTTGGCGGCGAGGATGCCGATGACAGTGCACGAGAATTTGCGCACGCGCAGCTGCTCGCCAAGGCCGGTCTGGCCGGCGGTGCCATCGAAGATTTCGCGCCGTACCGTTTCGCCGATGATGCACACGGCGGCACCGGCGCGCTGCTCGTCCGGTTCGAAGATGCGGCCGCTGGCAAACTTCCAGTTGCTGGTGTCGAACCAGGCGTTGCTGCTGCCGATGACGCTGGTGGACCAGTTGCGCCCATTGGCCACCACGGTGACGCTGGCGCGGCCTTCGGGTGCGACGGCGGCGACGCCGCCGATCTGCGCCGCGATGGCCTCGGCATCGCCCTCCTTGAATTGCGGCAC
>JAGVGD010000179.1 GCA_020057245.1 Thiobacillus sp.
CAGGGTGAGCGGGCCCGACAGCGCGGCCAGATTGCACGCCGCGGCCGGACGCGAGTCAGCCGCTGGCGACGGCAGCACGCGTGGAAACACCTCGAACGGATCGGCAGCATGCGCTGCACTGCTGAGGACCACCGCCAGCAGCAAGGAAAGTCGTGAGTTCAAAATAGGGAAAGCCGAAGAAACCAGGTTGAAAAGCGTTGTATAGAATCGCAGTGTATCGGTTAGGTTCCCGCCTGCGAACAAAACCGTTGTGCACACGCCCCCGCACGGAGGCCACCCATTTTACCGGCGCCCCCGGCCCCGATCGATCGCCCTGAAAATGCCCGAATTACCCGAAGTTGAAACCACCCGCCTGGGCCTGCTGCCGCGTCTGCAGGGCCGTACCTTGACGCACATCGTGGTGCGCAACCCGCGCCTGCGCTGGCCGGTGCCGGACGATCTGGGTGCAAAACTGGCCGGGCAGACGCTGCGTGGGCTCGCCCGGCGCGGCAAGTATCTGCTGTTCGATTTTGGCGCGTACACCCAGATCGTGCATTTGGGCATGTCGGGCAGCCTGCGTTTTGCCGGGCCCGGGGAACCGGCGGCGCTGCACGATCATGTCGACTGGCTGTTCGACGATGGCACCACGCTGCGCTTGCGCGACCCGCGCCGCTTTGGCGCAGTGCTATGGACCGACGATGCCACGCAGCACCCCTTGCTGGCGCATCTGGGGCCAGAACCGCTCACTGCGGAATTCGACGCCGCGTATCTGTACGCGCAATGCCAGCGCCGCAATACGGCCATCAAGCAGGTCATCATGGATGCGCAGGTGGTGGTCGGGGTCGGCAACATTTATGCGTCCGAATCGCTGTTCCACGCCGGCATCCGCCCCGCCACCGCCGCACGGCGGCTGAGCCGGCCGGCCTGCGCCCGGCTGGCGGCCGCGATCAGGCAGGTGCTGACGGCGGCCATTGCGGCAGGTGGCAGCTCCCTGCGCGACTACGTTCACAGCAGCGGCGAACTCGGGTATTTTCAGCTACAAACACGGGTGTACGACCGCGCAGGCCTGCCGTGCAAAACCTGCGCCACGCCGATCCGGCGTATCGTGCAGGGCCAGCGCGCCAGCTTTTACTGTCCGACTTGCCAGCGCTAACCCACACGGCAATCAAGTTTGTCATCAAACTGTCGTTAAATAGGCGCGCTTCAGCTGAAAAACCAACCCATGACTTCCACCACCCTGGTCGATGAATTTGAGCATTACAGCCGTTGGCGCGACGCGGTCTATGTGCGCGTCGAAGCCTTGCGCGACTGGCTCAACACCCAGGAATTGAGCGATGCCGACTCCGAGCTGCGGCTGAACCAGTTACTCAGCCGACTGCAGGAGGACACGCTGAACGTGGCCTTTGTGGCGGAATTTTCACGCGGCAAATCCGAGCTCATCAACGCCATTTTCTTTTCGGATTACCGCCAGCGCGTGCTGCCGTCGTCCGCCGGGCGCACCACGATGTGCCCCACCGAGTTGCATTTCACCCCCCTGCATGCGCCCTCGCTGCGTCTGCTACCGATCGAAACCAAGACCCAGCCGGGCAGTCTGGCCGATTTCAAGCACGATACCGCCGCCTGGGTCGAGTTTCCGCTCAACATCGACTCGGCCGACGACATGAGCGCCACGCTGATGCGACTGGCCGACACCCAGCGCGTCGAAGCCGCCGTTGCCGAGTCCTATGGCCTGATCGATCCGGAGGACGAGGAAACCGCCCGCCACCTGGCGCACGACGGCCACATCGACATTCCGCGCTGGCGCCACGCCCTGATCAATTTCCCGCATCCCTTGCTGAAACAGGGGCTGGTCATCCTCGACACGCCGGGCCTGAACGCCATCGGCACCGAGCCCGAACTCACGCTCAGCATGCTGCCCAGCGCCCACGCGGTGCTGTTTCTGCTGGCGGCAGACACCGGCGTGACCAAGTCCGACATCGAAATCTGGCACCACCACATTGCCCCGCTCGGCGGCGCCAGCCGCGCCCGCCTGGTGGTGCTCAACAAGATTGACGGGCTGTGGGACGAACTCAAGACCGAGGCCGAAATCAACGCAGAAATCGCCAAGCAGGCGGCCAGCAGCGCGGCCCTGCTTGAGCTGCCGATCAACCAGATCTATCCGGTGTCTGCCCACAAGGCGCTGGTGGCAAAAGTGCGCGGCGACGCCGCGTTGCTGACGAGAAGCCGCCTGCCCGAGCTGGAAGCGGCCCTGACGCAGGAACTCATTCCCTGCAAACAGGCGCTGGTCGGCGAATCCTCGCAGCAGGTCGTCGAGAATGCGGTGGTCAAGGCCACCGAGCTGCTGGAAACCCGGCTCGCCGCGATCCAGGATCAGGTCGATGAGCTGGAAAGCCTGCGCGGCAAGAACCGCGGCGTGATCCAGAGCATGATGAGCAAGGCCAACGAAGACAAACAGCAGTTTGATCGCGGTTTGCAGCAGTTCAACGCGCTGCGCAATGTGTTTGCCTCAAGGGTGGACGTTTTACGCGGCCATCTGGGCATGCCCGCGCTGAAGCGTGAGGTGAGCCAGGTACGCCAGGCCATGGAAAAAAGCTATTTCAGCGCAGGGCTACGCGAGGCGATGGGGCACTTCTTCCGCCAGGTTGACGCCAATCTGAACGCATCGAGCGATGTCATCCTGGAAATCCGCGCCATGATGGATGCGATGTACCAGAAGTTCAGCGACGAACATGGGCTGGCAGCGGTCAGTCCGCCGGACTACAGCCTGGGAAAATACCGCAAGGAAATGACCCGGCTGGAACGGATTTTCGATGAGCGCTTCAATACCACGCTCAAAATGCTGACCGTCGGCCAGCGCCAGCTGACGGCGCGCTTCTTCGAAACCCTGGCCAGCAAGGTAGTGCAGGTGTTCGAACTGGCCAACAGCGAAACCGAAGCCTGGCTCAAGGCAACGATTTCACCGATGGAAACCCAGATCCGCGAGCATAAAACCCAGCTGAAACGCCGCCTGGAAAGCGTCAGCCGCATTCATGCCGCGACCGAAACCCTGGACGACCGGATTGCCGAACTCGATGCGACGATAGGGACGGTGACCGATCAGATGGACAATCTTGCGCGCATCAACACGCGCATTGCCGATGCCCTGACCGACGACCTGAGCGGGGTACAGCTGGCCAAAACGGCCTGAATTTTACTTGCTGGCAGTCAGGCGCAGGAATTTCACCTGCAGCTGGTCCTTGGTTTCGGAATAGTCGGGATTCAGCGGAATACAGTCGACCGGGCACACCTCCACGCATTGCGGTGTATCGAAGTGGCCGACGCATTCGGTGCATTTGTTCGGATCGATGATGTAGATTTCATCGCCCTGGGAAATGGCGTCGTTGGGGCATTCGGGCAGACAGACGTCGCAGTTGATGCATTCGTCCGTGATCATCATCGACATGGGGTTCTCCGGGTCATATCAGTTTTTGCTAATTTTCTCACTTAATCGCCGCGCCACCAACGGGTGGACGAACGGCGCGACCTCGCCCCCCAGCTGGGCGATCTCGCGGATCATGCTGGCGGAGATGAACATATATTGGTCCGACGGCGTCAGGAACAGGGTTTCGATGTCCGGCTTGAGGTTGCGGTTCATGCCCGCCAGCTGGAATTCGTACTCGAAGTCGGACGCCGCGCGCAGCCCCCGCAACACGGCGATCGCCCCCTGTTCGGCGACAAAATCGATCAGCAGGCCGGAAAAGCCTTCCACCCGCACCTTCGGTACGTCGGCCAGCACTTCCCGCGCCATCTCGACACGTTCGTCCATGCTGAAGAAAGGCCGCTTGTTGCGGGACTCCGCTACTGCGACGATGACGTGATCGAACAGCCGCACCGCACGCCGCACCAGATCTTCGTGGCCGCGCGTGATGGGGTCGAAGGTGCCGGGATAGACAGCTGTCAGCATGGTTTACTCCTTGATCAACAACGCGAAATGCGAGCGTCCTGCGCGACCGCTGCGCTGGAGGATGAGCCCGGTCGGCGCGACCACTTCCTCCCCCTGCTCGACGTAGGCATGGCCGCCAGGCTTGAGGTGACGCGCCAAATCCTGGAGCAGGGTTGCGGCGAGGCCGCTGTCGAACGGCGGATCGACAAAAATCAGGTCGAAGGCCACGTGATTGTGGGCCAGCCAGGCCAGCGCGTCGGCCCGCACAATCTCGAGTTGACTGGCGCCGAGCGTGGTGCGATTGGCTTCCAGCGCGCGGACGGCTTTGGCCTCGCGCTCGATCAGGACGACGCGCGCCGCGCCGCGCGAAGCCGCCTCGAAACCGAGCGCGCCGCTGCCGGCAAACAGATCGAGGCACGCCCAGCCCGGCAAATCCTGCCCCAGCCAGTTGAACAGGGTCTCGCGCACGCGGTCGGGGGTAGGGCGCAAGCCGTCCGCATCGGGAAAATCCAGCAAGCGGCGGCGGTACTGCCCGCCGATGATGCGCACCCGATTGGCCGCACCATGCGCCCGCTGGGGCGCGGCACGCTTAGCGAGCACCCTCGGCCCCCACCACCACGGTCACCAGCTTGTCCGCATCCAGCCGGCGGGCGAACGCCTGCTTCACGGCCGCCACATCCACCGCATTGACCTTGCTGACCCAGGTATCCAGATAATCCAGCGGCAAATTGTAGAAGCCGATCACCGACAGGTAGTCGAGGATTTTCCGGTTGCTGTCGATGCGCAGCGGAAAGCCGCCGGTCAGGTTGGACTTGGCCTGCGTCAGCTCGGCCTCGCTGGGACCCTCGGCGATGAACAGCCGCACGGTGTCACGGGCCACCTTGAGGGCGTCGTCGGTCTGCTCGAGTTTGGTCTGCAAGCCAAGCTGGAAGGGCCCGGCCACTTGCATGGGGATGAAGTAACTGTAGGCGCTGTAGGCGTAGCCGCGCTTGTCGCGTACCTCCTTCATCAGCCGCGAATCGAAGCCGCCGCCGCCCAGCACATAGTTGCCGACGAACAGTGGAAAGAAATCGGGATCCGTGCGCGCCATGCCCACTGCCCCCACCAGCACATGGCTTTGCGTGGAGGCGTGCGCGATGCGTGCATCCGAAACCGGCGCCGGCACAGCTTGCGGCAACTCGGCCAGCCGTGCGGCCGTCGGCAAGCCCGCAGCCAGTCGCACCGCGATGGCTTCGGCCTCGGCGCGGCTGATGTCGCCCATCAGCGCAATCACCGCATTGGATGCGCTGTAGTGCGTGCGATAAAACGCCTGCAAATCGGCCCGGCCGAATTTTCCGATCGCGGCAGGGTCGCCCGATTCGTCGTGGGCATAGGGATGCGTGCCATACAGCGCGCGATAAAACGCCTTCCCGGCCACCGTTCCGGGATCGGCTTCTGCTTCGCGGATGGAAGAAATCAGGCGCTGTTTTTCCCGCTTGATGACCGCCTGCGGAAACGCAGGCTTCTGCAGCACCCGCACCAGCAAGTCCAGCGCAGCGGTCTTTTCGGCGGCCGACGAAAGGGTGCGCAAGGTAACCCCCGCCCGGTCACGGTCGAAAGCACCGCCCATGACCGCACCAACATCCGCCAGACGGTGTGCGATCTCCGTGTCGGACAGTCCACCCGCGCCTTGATCAAGCAGGCCGTGGGTCAGCTGCGCCAGCCCCGATTTGCCGGCCGGGTCGCGCGCGCTGCCGCCCGGAAAATCGACCGATATATCGAGTATCGGCAGCTCATGGCTTTCGACGAAATACACCCGGGCACCCTGCGGGGTTTGCCAGTTCTGGATGGTGATCGCGGCCTGCGCTGACAGCGGCAGGCTCAGCAGCACGGCCCAGACAAAACGCTTAATTGACATGACGCACTCCCGACACGGCCGCGCGGCGCGGCTGCGGTTTCAAGGCCTGGGGCTCGAGTTCGGCCACGCTCAATTGATCATCCTGCAGGTATTGCTGCGCCGCGGCCTGCACCTGCGCCGCAGTGACGGCGCGCAATTTGTCGACGCGGCGCGCCAGCGCTTCCGGCGGCAGACCTGCCGTGGCGTATTCGCCGAGTTGCATCGCCTGATAAAACAGCGAGTCGCGCTGGTAGACGTCGGCTGCGATCACTTGCGCCTTGACCCGCGCCAGCTCGGCATCGCTGATGCCTTCACGCTGGAGGCGACCGATTTCGCTGCGGATGGCCTTTTCCAGCCCGGCGACCGTCTTGCCCGGGGCAGGCGTCGCGTCGATCATGAACATGCCCGGCCCGCGCGATACGGGGTCATAGCCTGCGCTCGCGTCCACCGCGATCTGCTGTGTCTTGACCAGCGATTTCTGCAACCGTGCCGAGTCGTTGCCCGATAGCACGCCCACCAGGATCTGCAGGGCATACGGCGTAGTGTCCTGTTGCCAATCCTTCACTGTCGGGGCATGCCACGCCATCATCAGGTAGGGCAGCTGCGCCGGCGCCTTGACCACGATGCGTTTGCTGCCCAGCTGGGCCGGTTCGTCCTGCTGCTTGCGCACAGGCGGCATATGCGCCGGCAAGACGCCGAAATATTTTTTGGCCATTGCGACCACCTCATCGGATTTCACATCGCCCGCCACCACCAGCGTGGCGTTGTTGGGCGCATACCAGCGTGCATACCAGTCGCGCGCATCCTGCGCGGTCATGTTCTGCAAATCGTCCATCCAGCCGATGATGGGGCGGCGGTAGGGGTGGGTTTGATACGCGTTCGCCATCAGGCGTTCGTACACCACCGATTGCGGCTGGTCGTCGGTACGCAGGCGGCGCTCTTCCATCACCACCTGGATTTCCTTGGCGAACAGTTCGTCGCTGATCACCAGATTCGCCATGCGGTCGGCTTCCAGCTGCATCGACAGTTCCAGCCGGTCCTTCTGCATCTGCTGGAAATACGCGGTGTAATCACGGCTGGTAAACGCATTTTCGCGCCCGCCCGCCGCCGCAATTTTTTTCGAGAACTCGCCAGGCGGCACGGTTTTCGTCCCCTTGAACATCATGTGCTCGAGCACGTGCGCCACCCCCGTGGTGCCGTTGAATTCGTCCATCGAACCGGCGCGGTACCACACCTGCGACACCATCACCGGCGCGCGGTGATCCTCCTGCACGATCACCCGCATGCCATTGTCCAGCGTGACATCCGTCACCGCTGCCTGCGCGCTGCCGACCACCAAGGCCAACACGAATCCACATATGCGCCGCATGTCACCACCCCAAATTGAATGAGCCCGAATAATAAGCTGTAGCCGAATGATAAGATTAGGCCGTTCGTCAAACTGCTGTGCAGACCGCCTCTATCCGTGTTTAGTTTCTTCAAAAAGTCCAAACCCGCTGCCACCCCGGAAACAACGGATGCCGAACCCGTTGCGCCGGAACAGGCCACGCCCGAACCCGTCCTGTCCGAACCTGTAGCGCCCGCACCGGAACCTGAGGCCGCGCCCGCCGCGCAAGCAGACGACGCGGCGCCGGCCCGTCCCGGCTGGGCGCAGCGTCTCAAACAGGGGCTGGCCAAGACCCGCGACAAACTGGGGGGGCAACTCTCCAGCCTGTTCGGTGTCGGCCGCAAGATCGACGCCGAACTGTACGAAGAACTGGAAACCATCCTCATCACCGCCGATGTCGGCGTCGATGCCACCCAGGCCCTGCTCGACACCCTGCAGAAACAGGTGCGGCGCGAAGGCCTCACCGAAGCCTCCGAGCTGCAGACGGCGCTGAAACAGGCGCTGATCGATTTGTTGCTGCCGCTGCAGGCACCGCTCGTCATCACCCAGAAGCAACCGTTCATTCTGATGCTGGCCGGAGTCAACGGCGCCGGCAAAACCACCACCATCGGCAAGCTTGCCAAGCTCTACCAGTCGCAGGGCCTGTCGGTGCTGCTGGCTGCGGGCGACACCTTCCGCGCCGCCGCGCGCGAACAGTTGCAGGTCTGGGGCGAGCGCAACAACGTCACGGTCATCAGCCAGGACAAGGGCGACTCTGCTGCGGTGATTTTCGATGCCATCCAGGCCGCGCGCGCACGCAATATCGATGTCGTGCTGGCGGACACCGCAGGCCGTTTGCCCACCCAGTTGCATCTGATGGAAGAGATCCGGAAGGTCAAGCGCGTGATCGAAAAAGCCGCGCCGGGCGCACCGCACGAGGTGCTGCTGGTGCTCGACGCCAACACCGGGCAGAACGCTGTCATGCAGGTCAAGGCCTTCGACGATGCGCTCGGCGTCACCGGGCTGGTGCTGACCAAGCTCGACGGCACGGCCAAGGGCGGCGCGATTGCCGCGATTGCCCAAGCCCGCCCCATCCCGGTACGCTACATCGGCGTCGGCGAAAGCCTGGACGACTTACGACCGTTCGACGCACGCGAGTTCGTCGAAGCAGTGTTCACGGCATGATCAGCTTCAGCCAGGTCACCAAGCGCTATCCCGGCGGCCACGAAGCCCTGTCGGGCGCCAACCTCACCATCGAGAAGGGCGAACTGGTCTTCCTGACCGGCCATTCCGGCGCGGGCAAGTCCACCCTGCTCAAGCTGATCGCCGCCATCGAGCGCCCCACCAGCGGGATGGTGTCGGTCAACGGCCAGAACATCAGCCGCCTGCCGCAACGTGCGGTGCCCTACCTGCGCCGCAACATCGGACTGGTGTTCCAGGACCACAAATTGCTGTTCGACCGCAACGTGATCGAAAACGTGGTGCTGCCGCTCGATATCGCCGGCTTCGACCGCCGCGAATCGCTGAAGCGCGCGCGTGCGGTGATCGACAAGGTCGGCCTGCTCAACCGCGAAAAATCCAACCCGGTCAGCCTGTCGGGCGGCGAGCAGCAGCGCCTGTGCATCGCGCGCGCGCTGGTGTCGCGCCCCGCCCTGCTGCTGGCCGACGAGCCGACCGGCAACCTCGACGCCG
>JAGVGD010000076.1 GCA_020057245.1 Thiobacillus sp.
GACCGCTTTCCAGACCAGCGCCGTCGGCAACTTCGGTTCCGGCTGGACCTGGCTGGTGAAAAAGGCCGACGGTTCGGTCGACATCGTCAACATGGGCGCCGCCGGCACCCCGCTGACCACCGGCGACAAGGCCCTCTTGTGCGTGGACGTGTGGGAACACGCCTACTACATCGACTACCGCAATATGCGTCCCAAGTTCGTTGAGACCTTCCTCAACAATCTGGTGAACTGGAAATTTGTGGAAGCGAATTTCGCCTGAGCATGATCTGAGTATGGAATGAGAACCGGGGCGTAATGCCCCGGTTTTTTCTTGTGTGGCTCATTCTGTGGCGGCGAGCCGCAGAATATCCAGATAGCCGCCGTGCACCATGGCCTGCGCTTCCAGCAGTAAGGCGCCATCTTCATCACACACTGAAATATCCGCAGCCTCGGCATCCAGTCGACGCAGCATCTGCATCCAGCGTGCACGTTGATTGGCCACCGTTTTCGGTGCGGCCAACCCGTTGCGGCGCAACTCGGTCGCGCGGCTGACCAGGCGGAATTTCGCGGCTTCCAGCTGCGGCGGCAAGGGCAACGACAGGTCGAAGCTGATGTCCAAGCGACAGGCGGGGTCAGCGGGAACAGCGGGTGCAGCGGGCGGCCGCCAGGCCAGTTCGTCGGCGCTGGGCGGCGTCGCGCGTTGCGGATCGAGGGGGAATTTGTAGAACCCCCATTTCGCTCCCATCCAGCATTCGAGCAGGATCCGGTCGTTGTCAGCGATGCAGAGTTCGCCGGTGGGCTGGCCCAGTGCGTCGTTGCCTGGCAACGGCCCATAGGCGCGCGGGTCGAGTTTCCAGCGTGGGTAATCGCGATGCGGCGGGGCGCCGTAGTCGGCTTCGAGCGCGTGCCACAAGGCGATGAACTGCCGGTAGTCGGCTTGATAAGCGGGGTTGCGGCGCAGGAATTCCCAGGCCCACTGGTCACGCGTCAGGCTCGCGCAATGGCCATCATCGCTCATGTCAGATCGGCAGGAACAGCGAGCCGGCGGCGTTGACCACCCCGAAGCGGATCGCGCGGTTGGTCTTGTCTTCGATGACTTTGGCCAGCGTGTCCTGGATGCCGATGAGCTTGCCGAATTCGCGTTCGACGCTGGGATCGGTGATGCCGCTGCCACCGGCTGCGTCTGAGTTCAGTAGAAGCACGCCGTGCCGGTTGCGGCGGGAAGTTAGTTCCCACGCAACAAATTCGGTGTTGCGCGCAGCGTTGTAGAACTTCTGCGCGTCCAGTTCGGACAGCAGGTAGAACTCGGTCTGGTGGTTGTAGGCCGCCATATTCATGATCAGCAGCCCTGACATCATGGCCTGGACCCGGTCGCCGGAGTAATCCGGCTGGCTCGCTGCGTTGAGTCGCTCGGACCAGTTCTGGTCCTTCTGGGGCGACACGTGCCAGTAGGGCAGGGACTTGAACAGCGCAGCGCTGGCTTCATCGGCGCTGGCGTAGCCGGATTTTTTCCATTCAGCCGGATTGCGGCGATAGAGCTTGACCGTGAGCGCCTTAAGACTGGCGATGACTTCCTGCTGGTGGATTTCGACCACGCTGTCGACATCGCTCTTGGCCAGATCCTTGATGCTGAAACTGCGTACGCTGCTGCTGCCGTCCTTGCGCTGAATGGCTTGCCCGCTGCAGGCAATCAGCGGAAGGGTCAGCAGGCAGGCGAGAGCAGTTCGGTTCACGAAGAGCAGCTTACCTCAATCTTTCGTGCCCAGTCCGGCGGCTCGGCAGCATAGGCGGCGTGTTCCGGCTGCTCGTCGAACGGGCAGGTCAGCAGCCGGTGCAGCCGGTTGATTTCGCTGTAGTCGCGTTCATCTGCCGCACGACGGATGGCGACTTCGGCCAGATGGTTGCGCAGGATGTATTTGGGATTGACCGTGCGCATCGCCTGGCCGCGCTCGCCGTCGCTGGACCCCTGCTGGCGCAGCGAGGCGGCATAACGCAACGCCCAGGCATCGAAGGCCGCGCCGTCGCGGAACAGGTCGCGCAGCGGCGCGTTGGTTGCCTCTGTCGCGCTGTCGAAATCGCACAGGCGACGCATGAAAATCGTGTAGTCGACATGGTTCTGCGCCAGCAGTTGCAGCGCGTCCATCAACAGCGGCACTGTCTCGCCGCTGGCAGGCAGGCCGAATTTAGCCGCCATGCGTGCGACATAGGCCTGGCCGAATTGCTGCGGATAGTCAGCAATCGCAGCCGACGCGGCTTCCACCGACAGCAGCGGCACCAGCGTTTGCGCCAGCTTGGTGATATTCCACGCTGCCACATCCGGCTGCTGGTCGAAGGCGTAACGGCCGCCCGTGTCGGAATGGTTGCAGACGTAACCGGGGTCGAACGCATCGAGAAAACCGAACGGGCCGTAGTCCAGCGTGAGACCGAGGATCGACATGTTGTCGGTGTTCATCACCCCGTGCGAAAAGCCCACCGCCTGCCATTGCGCCATCAGCTCGGCGGTGCGGCGCGCCACTTCGCGCAGCAGTTCGGCATAGGGTTCGGCACGCGTTACCAGCTCAGGGTAATAGCGCGCGATGACGTAATCGGCCAAGTGCTTGATCGGCTCGATCTGGTTGCGGTAATAGAACACCTCGAACGAGCCGAAGCGCACGAAGCTCGGCGCCAAGCGCGTCACCAGCGCAGCGGTTTCCTCGTCCTCGCGGTAAACCGGGCGGTCGCTGCCGACGATGCACAGCGCACGCGTGGTCGGAATACCGAGCGCGAACATCGCTTCCGAACAGAGGAATTCGCGGATGCTGGAACGCAGCACTGCGCGGCCGTCGCCGCCACGCGAATAGGGCGTGCGTCCGGCGCCTTTCAGCTGCAGTTCCCAGCCTTCGCCCGCCGCATTTTTAATTTCTCCCAGCAGGATCGCCCGGCCGTCGCCCAGTTGCGGCACGAAATGGCCGAACTGGTGGCCGGCATACAGCGCGGCCAGCGCATCCATGCCCGGCAACAGCTGGTTGCCGGCCAGCGTCTGGATCATCTCGGGGCGGGCGATTTCGCTTGCGTCCAGATCAAGCAGCGCCAGCGCTTCCGGGCTATAGCAAACCAGATAGGGGTCGGGCACCGGGGTCGGGCAGACGCGCGAATAATAGGCCTCGGGCAGACGGGCAAAACCGTTGTCGAAAGTGAGCGATTCAAGTTTGACCATGCATCGATTTTAAGGCTTTGTAAGGTTTGAACGACCCGGACGACAACAGGCTTATTCATAAGGAGACAAGCGTGACCTGCAATGCAAAAACATGTGCCGCCCGTGGCCTCGGCCTGCTGGATGAGCTGGGCAGCTGGCTGGGGATGCTGGGATTGCGCCTGTTGCTGGCCTACGAGTTCTGGCAGTCCGGAGTGGAAAAATTTCGCAGCGACAACTGGTTTGGCGAGATCCAGTCGCAATTCCCGTTTCCGTTCAGCGTGGTGCCGGTGGACATCAGCTGGTTTTTGTCGATCTGGACCGAACTGATCGGCCCCGTCATGCTGGTGCTGGGGCTGGGCACGCGCTTCTGGGCATTTTCCCTGCTGATACTGGATGTCGTCGCCTGGCAGGCCGTCCATGCGGGCAACGGCTACAACGTCTGCGACAACGGCTTCAAGCTGCCCCTGATGTATCTGCTGATGCTGATTCCACTGGTCTTGTCTGGCCCGGGAAAGCTGTCGATCGACCATTGGCTGCGCCAGCGATATGGACGCTGAATTATCCGGCACGCATCAATAAAACAGGATCGTAGTGTCTTGTTTTATGGTGTATATTGGCAAAAGCTAATTTTGCCTGCAGGCCTGTTTTGGATTTGCTTTCGGGCGAACCGGCTGGAGACACAGCACCGAGTGCTGTGAGATTGATCGATACTATTTAAAAAGGAAATCAGTAATGAAAGAAACCATGAAAACTTCACGCCGACAATTCCTGAAGGTCGGCGGTGCAGCACTCGCCATGATTCCCGTGCTGGTCGTATCCGGGAAGGCGATGGCCGCCACCAACGCCGCAATGCGCACCTCGATGAAATATCAGGACAAACCCCTTGGCGACAAGAGCTGTGCAACCTGCATGCAGTTCGTCCCGGGCAAAACGGCAAAAGATCTCGGCGGCTGCAAGATTTTTGCCGGCGACACCGAGATTTCCCCCAAAGGCTATTGTGTCGCCTGGGTCGCCAAGCCGAAATAACCGGCTTCAAGTCTCTGGTAGCAAAACCGAACCCGGCCACGTGCCGGGTTTTTTGTGCGATGACGGATCAGTCCTGCTGTCGGAAGAACAAATAAAAAGGGGCTAGCCTAAGCTAACCCCTTGTATTTTGGTGCGCCGGAAGAGATTCGAACTCCTGACCCCTTGGTTCGTAGCCAAGTACTCTATCCAGCTGAGCTACCGGCGCATTGAAGGATGCGCATTATACGCAGTTTCGCGTGACTGACACAAACTTGTATTGTTATTGGCGGAGACGGAGGGATTCGAACCCTCGATGCAGGTTTAAGCCCGCATGCTCCCTTAGCAGGGGAGTACCTTCAACCTCTCGGCCACGTCTCCGAACCGCCGCGCATTGTAGCGGAATGCGCGGGACAACGCCACCTCAAGCCGTGGCTTTGTCGAGTTCGAAGGCCTGATGCAGGGCGCGCACGGCGAGTTCCATGTACTTGTCTTCCACCACTACCGAGATCTTGATTTCCGATGTGGAGATCATCTGCAGGTTGATGTTTTCCTTCGACAGGGTCTCGAACATCTTGCGTGCGACGCCGACGTGCGAGCGCATGCCGACGCCGACGATGGAGACTTTGGCGATCTTGTCGTCGCCGCTGATTTCACGTGCGCCGATGGCCGTTGCGGTCGTCTTGACGATGTCCATCGCCTTGGCAAAGTCGTTGCGATGGACGGTGAAGGTGAAGTCGGTGGTGTTGGCGTGGCCGACGTTCTGCACAATCATGTCGACGTCGATGTTGGCGTCGGCAACCGGGCCGAGGATCTGGTAGGCGATGCCGGGGTGGTCGGGCACGCCGACGACGGTGATTTTGGCTTCGTCGCGGTTGAAGGCGATGCCGGAGATGACGGGTTGTTCCATGCTGGCGTTTTCCTCGAAGGTGATGAGCGTGCCGTCGCCTTCGTCCTGAAAGCTCGACAGCACGCGGAGTTTGACTTTGTATTTGCCGGCGAATTCGACCGAGCGGATTTGCAGCACCTTGGAACCGAGGCTGGCCATTTCCAGCATTTCCTCGAAGGTGATGGTTTTTAGCCGGCGTGCGTCGGGCACGATGCGTGGGTCGGTGGTGTAGACACCGTCGACGTCAGTGTAGATCTGGCATTCGTCGGCCTTGAGCGCCGCGGCCAGCGCCACGCCGGTGGTGTCGGAACCGCCGCGCCCCAGGGTGGTGATGTTGCCGGCTTCGTCCACGCCCTGAAAACCGGCGACCACGATCACATGACCCGAATCCAGATCGGCGCGCATGTTGGTTTCGTCGATCGACAGGATGCGTGCCTTGGTGAAGGCGTCGTCGGTGAGGATGCGCACCTGTGCGCCGGTGTAGCTTTTGGCTTTGAGCCCCAGGTCTTTCAGCGCCATGGCGAGCAGGGCAATGGTGACCTGTTCGCCGGTCGATACCATCATGTCCAGTTCACGCGGATCGGGCGTGGCCTGGATTTGCTTGGCCAGCCCGATCAGGCGGTTGGTCTCGCCCGACATGGCGGACAGCACGACGACCACCTGATGCCCGAGCATTTTGAATTTGGCGACGCGTTCCGCAACAGCGCGGATGCGTTCGACGTTGGCGACCGAGGTGCCGCCGTATTTTTGTACGATGAGTGCCATGATGTGTTGTCAGAAGTTAAGCGCAGGATTTTAAAGGATTGTTGCCAAAATTACCGCTCGAACAGTGCAATCGATTCGACGTGCGTGGTATGCGGGAACATGTTGGCGACGCCGGCAGCGGCAAGCCGGTAGCCTTTGAGGTGGCATAACACCTCGGCGTCGCGCGCCAGGGTGGCGGGGTCGCAGGAGACGTAGACGATGCGATGGGGCGCGCCGCTGTCGGGCAGGGACTTGACGACTTCGATGGCGCCGGAACGCGGCGGGTCGATCAGCAGCTTGTCGAAATGCCCCAGTGCAGCGAACTTTTCCGGCGTCATGTCAAACAGGTTGTCGACCGCGAAACGGGCGTTCGGCAAGCGATTGTGCAGGGCATTCTCGCGCGCCCGCGCGACCAGCTCCGGGCTGCCCTCGATGCCGATCACCTCCGCGCCGCGTGTGGCGATGGGCAGAGTGAAATTGCCCAGGCCGCAGAACAGGTCGGCAATCTGCTCGCCTGGCTGCGGCTGCAGCAGGCGCATGGCGCGACTGATCAGGGCGCGGTTGATGGCGGTGTTGACCTGGGTGAAATCGGTGGGCCGGAATGGCATGGTAAGACCGAATTCGGGCAGGCTGTAGCTGAGTTCGGCTGCGCTTTCGGGCCAGAACGGACGCACCGTTTCGGGACCCTTGCTTTGCTCCCACACCTGCACGCCATGCAGTTCGGCAAAGGCGCGCACTTTTGCGGCATCGTCGTCGTTCCAGGGATCGAGCAGGCGGAACACCAGCACGGTGATGTGCTCGCCCACCGCGATTTCGATCTGCGGGATGCGGTCGGCGTTGGAAAATTGCACGGTCAGTTCGCGCAGCGGCTGCAGCAGCGCCGACACATCGGGGGTGAGGATCTCGCAGCTCGACATGTCGACAATGAAACTGGAGCGCTTTTCGCGGAAGCCGACCAGCACGCCGCCCTTCTTGTCGACCAGGCGTGCCGACAGCCGGGCGCGGGAACGGTAGTTCCAGGACGGGCCGTGCAGCGCAGGCAGGATGATTTCGGGTTGGACCTTGCCGATGTGGGCGAGATTGTCTTCCAGGATGCGCTGCTTGGACGCGACCTGCGCGCTGGGCTCCAGATGCTGTATCGAGCAGCCGCCGCAGCGGCCAAAGTACGCGCAGCGCGGCGTGGTGCGCTGCGCGCTCGCTTTCAGGATGGCCACGGCATTGGCCGAGTTGTATTTGGCGTGCTGGCGGAAGACGTTGATTTCGACCTGTTCGCCAGGCAGGGCGCCGTCGACGAAGGTGACTTTGCCGTCGATGCGTGCAATGCCGTGACCTTCGTGGTCGAGCGAGAGGATGTCGACGATCATGTTGCCGGTTTTCATGCTCATGCCCATGCCGCCAGAAATGCCTGCCAGTGCGGGGCAGGGTGCTGCGCAAGCGTGGCGCGAGTGAGTTCGATTTCGGCCGCGTACGCGCCGTCGGACAGGGCGCCGCGCATTTTCTGGAAGCGCAGGTAGACGAGCCAGGTATTCATCGCGTCGGTTTCGCAGTAGTTGCGGATGGACGCGAGTTCACCGCGTTGGAACGCGTCCAGCACCTGCGAGCCGTGCATGCCTAGTTTGCCGGGAAAGCCACATAGTCTGGCCATGTCGTCGAGCGGCGCATTGGCACGCGGCTGGTACATCGCGAGCACGTCCATCAGGTCGAGATGGCGAGTGTGGTAGCGGCCCAGATAGCTGTTCCACTTGAAATCCTTGTCGTCGTCGCCCCAGTCCCAGTAGCGCGACGCCGTGATGCCATGAATCAGCGCGCGGTAATGCAGCACCGGCAGATCGAAGCCGCCGCCGTTCCACGACACAAGTTGGGGGGTGTGGTGCTCGATGCAGTCGTAAAACTGCTGGATCAGTTCGGCTTCGTTGCTGCCCGGTTCGCCGAGCGACCAGGCCTTGAGTGTGCTTCCGCTGCGCAGTGTGCAGGAAATGGCCACGATGCGGTGCAGGTGATGCGGCATGAAATCGCTGCCGGTTTTCTGGCGGCGGGCGAGCAAGGCCATTTCGGTGAGCTCGGCATGTGGCAGGCTGCCAATGTCGATGCCGTTGACTGCGGCGAACCCGGTGAGGTCGGGGATGGTTTCAATGTCGAAAACCAGGGTGGGGTGCATGTGGCGGGCGCGCGAGCAAAAACCGCCATTTTACGTTACCCGGCCGCCGGATGCCGCGTTCGGATGGATTGCCGGATTATCCGGGATTATTGCAGGGCGGCGTCGAGTGCCGACGCGGCAATCAGGGCATCGAGATAGGCCACGGAAATCTGGTGCAGCGGGACGTCCAGTTGCTGGGCATAGGCGGCCAGGGTGTCGACGTCGTTGTTTTCGCAGGCGTGCGCAAGTCGCAGCAGCGCGCCTTCAGCCGAGTCGTGCACGCTGAGCGCACGCGCGCAGCTGGCGGACAGGCCGAGTTTGCGGGTGAGGCTGTCCTGCGGAATGCCCAGGGCCAGGCTGGCGGTCGAGAGCAGTCCGATTTCGAAAGCTTCGGCTGCATTTTCGGCGGAGGCGCTGAGGCGGGTGATCTTGCCGAGGAACAAGGCACGGGTAAGTGCGGTGATCGCGTAATGACGGCTGGCTTCGGTGGGGTGGATACCGGTCAGCGCGAGCAGCGCGGCCACGCGGCTGGCGCGTTGCGGTCCCAGCATGATGAGGGCGTGCGCGGCCGATTCGGCGGGCCGGCTCATGCCGCCCACTTGCGAGTGGGCGATGGCGAGCAGGCGCGGCGCCATTTCCGGATTCAGCCGCAGGAACTGGATCAGGGTGTCGAGCGAACTGCGCAGCGCAATGCCCAGCAGGTCGAGTTGCAGGGCCAGTTCACGCGAACTGTCTGCAGGCTGGGTGTCGCCGGAAAAGAAGCTGCCCTTGAACCAGGCGTGGTCGGGCCAGTGGGCCTGGGTGTGGGCATGGCGCACGCCATCGACAACCGGACGGGCGGAAACGCTGGGCGGCGTGTCGTTGGCATCGCAGGCGAGATAGCGCCAGACGGATTCACTTTCTTTTACAACGGGATTGGCGCGATTGAGCGCGGGGCAGAAGGTCAGCCCGGCATCCTGCAGGGCGAGCGCACGCGCCAGATGCTGCTCATTGTCGATGTTGATGCGCCAGACCAGCTGGCGGTGATTGAGTTGCTGCGGGATATCGCTGAACAGCACGCCCGGGCTGATCTGCACCAGCAGCGGCAAGGTGCCGGTCAGGTTGCCCTGGGTGAGGGAGTACAAGCCGGTCAGCAGCATGTCTTCGTCCATCTGCTGCAACTCGGGCGGGGCATCGGCCGCTGCGGTGCGCCCACGCAGAACCAGTTGATGCGCAACCAGATTGGATGCCGAGTCGAACAGGGGATCGAACGACAGAAAACGCACACGCAAGACTTCTTCCCGCACCGGTTCGCTGTCGTCGATGCCCAGCATTTGCGTGACGACCACAGGCTGCTCGGATTCGCGGGTATTGATGCCGCCACCGACGATACGGGGCGGGAGGGGGTCGTCTGTCGTCATGTCGGGCATGCAAGTGTTGAGTATCTTCATTCTAGCGCGGTGAACCCTTTTGCGCCTGCATCGGTCAAGATACGTCATTGCTATCGGGCATAAGGGAGAACCGGATGAGAGCAACAAACTGCATGGGCATGGTGGTTGCGGGCTTGATGGCGGCCGCGCCAGCCAGCTGGGCTGCACCGCATGATGAAACCGTGAGCACGCTAGCCGATCAGCAAGCGGTGGCGGTGACAATCTACAACGACAATCTGGCACTGGTGAAAGACGCGCGGCGGGTCAGGCTGGATCGCGAACTCAACCACCTGGCCTGGCGCGAAGTGTCGGCACAGATGCGGCCGGAAACGGCGCAGCTGCGCAACATATCGAACCCTGCCGGGTTTCGCCTGCAGGAACAGAATTTCGACTTCGATCTGCTGACGCCGCAGAAGCTGCTGGATCAATATGTCGGGCTCGAGGTCGTGGTCGTCAAGACGAATCCCGCCAGCGGTCTGGAAACCCGGGAAACCGCCACGGTGCTGTCGACCAATAACGGGGTGGTGCTCAAATTCGCGGACCGCATCGAAACCGGAGTGCCGGGACGGCTGGTTTTCCCGAGTGTGCCCGAGACCCTGCGCGACAAGCCGACCCTGGTGATTACCCTGCTCAACCCGACAGCCGGCGTGCAGAACCTGGAGTTGTCCTATCTGACCGGCGGCCTGTCGTGGCGCGCGGATTACGTGGCCGAGCTGAACGCCGATGACGGCCAGCTCGACCTGAACGGCTGGGTGACGCTGAATAACCAGAGCGGCGCAGCCTACCCTAACGCCAGGCTGCAACTGGTTGCGGGCGATCTCAACCGGGCGCCGGAGGAGCAACCTGCGCCGCGCGCGATGATTGCGATGGCGGCCAAGGTCGACAATGCGGCCGAAATGCAGCAGGAATCGCTGTTCGAGTACCACCTCTATAGTTTGCAGCGGCTGACGACACTGGCGGAAAACCAGACCAAGCAAGTGGCCCTGATGGCGGCGACGCGGGTGCCGGTGCAGAAGGAATTCCTGCTGCAGGGCGCGGAGTATTACTACTCGGGACAGGTCGGCGAGATTGGCCGGAAGCTGAAAGTCGGCGTGTTCGTCGAATTCCAGAACAAGGGCGAGGGGTTGGGCATTCCCTTGCCCAAGGGCGTCATCCGCGTCTACAAGAAAGACAGTCAGGGCAATGCGCTGTTCGTCGGCGAAGACCGCATCGACCACACGCCCAAAAACGAAACTGTGCGGCTCAAGCTGGGTGACGCGTTTGATGTGACGGCGGACAAAAAGCAGACCGCATTCCAGAAACTTGCAGGCAGCGGCCGCTACAACTACCTGTTCGAATCAGCCTACGAAATTGTGCTGAAAAATGCCAAGCCGGAAGCGGTGACGGTGACGGTGCGCGAACCGATGCCGGGCGACTGGGTGATGGTGAACGAATCGCATCCCCACGCCAAAGCGGCGTCCGGCACCGCCGAGTGGAAAGTGGCGGTGCCGGCCGAGGGGCAGACGACGCTGAGCTACCGGGTGCGCGTCAGGTACTGAGTCCGCGCCGGCGGCGAATGTCGGCAATCAGCCCTTGGGTCGAGCCGTCATGTTCGCCGACCGCGCGCACCGAGCTGAGCGCGGCGCGAATCGGGGGCGCGAGTTGCTTGCCCAGCTCAACGCCCCATTGGTCGAAGCTGTTGATCTGCCAGATCACACCCTGCACGAATACTTTGTGTTCATACAGCGCCAGCAGCATGCCCAGCGTGTGCGGGTCGAGCTTCTGGTAGAGCAGGGTATTGCTCGGGCGATTGCCCGGGAACACCTTGTGCGGCGCCAGCGCCCGGGCGGCTTCGCGGCTCATGCCCTGGGAGATCAGTTCGGCTTCGATCACGCCGCGGGGCTTGCCCTTGAGCAGCGCCTCGGATTGCGCCAGGCAGTTGGCCAGCAGCCATTCGTGCTGGTCGGCCAGCGGGGTCTGGTTGACGGCCGCCATCAGGAAATCGGTGGGAATCAGGCGGGTGCCCTGATGGATCAGTTCGAAAAACGCATGCTGGCCGTTGGTTCCAGGCGCGCCCCAGACGATGGGGCCGGTGTTGTAGTTCACCATGTGGTTGGCGCGGTTGACGTTCTTGCCGTTGGACTCCATGTCCAGCTGCTGAAGGAACGGCACCAGCAAACGCAGCCGCTGGTCGTAGGGGAAGATGCCGTGAGTGTCGGTGCCCCAGAAGTTGCCGTACCAGATGCCCAGCATGCCGAGGATGACCGGCATGTTGGCCTCCAGCGGCGCTTCCTTGAAATGGACGTCCATCGCATGGGCGCCGGCCAGCAGCGCCTGGAAATTGCCCCAGCCGATCTGCAGCGCAATCGACAGCCCGATCGCCGACCACAGCGAATAGCGCCCGCCCACCCAGTCCCAGAAAATGAACATGTTGTCCGGGTCGATGCCGAAGGCCTCGACCGCTTCGGTGTTGGTCGACAGGGCGACAAAGTGGCGGGCAACCGCTGCCGGCGCACGCAGCGCGGCCAGCAGCCAGGCCTTGGCCGAGTTTGCGTTGGCCAGGGTTTCCAGCGTGGTGAATGTTTTGGAGGCGACGATGAACAGCGTGGTTTCCGGGTCGAGATGCTTGAGCGTGGTAGCCAGATGCGCGGGGTCCAGATTGGAGACGAAATGCACGCGCACGCTCTCCAGCGCGTGATGGTCGAGTGCGGCGCAGACCATGGCCGGGCCAAGATCCGATCCGCCGATGCCGATATTGACCACGTCGCGGATCGGTTTTCCGGTATGCCCCAGCCAGCTGCCGTTGTGGATGGATTCGACAAAGTGCTGCATGCGTTTCAGCACCAGCGCGACTTCGTGTTCGACATCCACCCCTTCCACCATCAGCCGCGGGCGCGTCGGCGCGCGCAGCGCCACATGCAGCACGGCGCGCCGCTCGGTGAAGTTGATGCGCTCGCCGCTGAACATGGCGTTGCGCATCGGCTCCAGGTCGGACTCGCGGGCCAGTTGCATCAGGTGGGCCATGGTTTCGGCGGTGATGCGGTTCTTTGAATAATCGAGCAGCAGGTTGCCGCAGCGCAGCGAGAGATGATCGAAACGATGCGCGTCCTCGCGGAATGCCGTGCGCATGTCGAAGGTGCGCATAGATTTGAAGTGCTGTTCGAGAACTTTCCAGGCAGGGAGTTGTTTGAGCGGCGTCATGGTCGGGCTGTGTGCTGTGAGAGCTTCAAAGGTATCATAAGCGCGCTGTGTGGGTGGCGGTCCAGCCGTGCGCAGCGCCATTTTTAGACGGTTCAGGATGAGACAGCATGGTTACCGTAGCACGTCATAAACTCGTATTCATCACCTATTCCATACTGGATCAGCGTGGCATGGTCGTCGAACAGCACGATCTCCCGGTGGGGTATGTGCAGGGCGCGAATAGCGGCATTCTGCCCGCCATCGAAGCCGGCGTGGAGGGCCGCAAGATCGGCGAGCGGATTGAACTCACCCTGCCGCCGGAGGACGCGTACGGCGTGCGCGACGAGAGCCTGGTGTTTGTGGATACGCTTGAAAACGTGCCACCGGAATTTCGCCGGGTGGGGGCGGAAGTCCTGTTCGAAAACGCATCGGGTGAAACCAAGGTGTTTTACGTGACTGCGATCGAGAACGGCCAGCTCACCCTGGACGGCAATCCGTCCCTGGCCGGACAGACTGTGACCTGCCTGGTGAATGTGGTGGATATCCGCGATGCGACACCCGAAGAAATCCACAACGGGCGACCGCTCGACGTCAAAACCGGGACCGTGCACTAGTACGACAACCCATAAGTTTGCGTACATGCCGAGACGCGCATCCGCGCGCCGAGTGCGCGAAGCGAACCGCAGCCATAGCCGTAGCTATGGCGAGGATAAGCGACAAAGCAATCGGCGATGCGGGGCGTGTCGAACATAGCGAAACTTATGGGTTGTCGTACTAGCCCCGACAATCGTTGGCTACAGGCGAAAAAAAACCGGGGAATCCCCGGTTTTTTAATGCGCGTCCCGCTTACTTGGCAGGGCAGGCCTTGTTGTCGCCGGCAATTTTGCCCGGCAGTTTCAGGAAGGTTTCGAACGGACCCATCACGGTCATCGCTTCCACCTTGGGGCCGACGAACTTGAGGCGGCCGAACATCATGGCCTTCATCGGGCCGTATTCGCCTGCACCCATTTCAGTCCACTTTTCGGTGGTGGCGTGCATCGTGTAGTCGAACGCGTACTCCATCTTGGCAGCCTTGGGTGCGCCGCCGTATTCGCAGATCGCCTTGCCATCCTTGGGCACGATTTTCATTTCGGTCTGGGTCGCTTCACCGCATTCGGTGCGGTAGATGCGAATGATCTTGAAACCGCGGCCGCCGTCATTCTTGATCCATTTGTCGCCCAGACCGCTGGTCAGGGTGGCGTCCTTGTTCCAGGTCTCGCATGCCTGAGCGGTATATTCGTCAGACCACATGGGGGTTGCTGCGTGAGCAGCGGTAGAGAAAACGGCTGCGGCCGCCAGGGCGATTGGTGCGTATTTCATGGGACTCCTCCATTTAAGTATTTGGGTACAACTTGGTAGATTTGCGAAGGCGCGTAACGCTTCGACACAGGAAGGTAACGATGCCGTGTTGGCTTGTCAATGCAATCGTCATTTTTTCATCAGCCAAAAATCGCCTTTTACTTATGGGCGAAACAGCCAGGTTTATGGGTTCGCCTGGAGGCTCTGTTCGACCAGTTGAATACGCAGGGCGAGGCGCGCGGACACGGCCGTGTTACCGCGTGCCACCGCCTGCATGTGCTGCAGTTTGAGGTAAGTCAGAAGCGGTTGTCGCCAGCCCTGTGTAGAGGCGGTTTCTGTCGCAAGGCCCAAGGTGCTGGCGTCTGCTTCCTGGCGCATGACCAGCAAGCTGGCGTCGAGCAGGCGGGCCAGCGGGTCGTCGATGCCGGGCAGCAGGGCGGGGCGAGCGGTTGCCGGCGCGCTGACCAGTTCGCGATGCTGCTGCGGCAACAGGCTGCTATCGAGCGCATCCCAGCGCAAAGTCAGAAACCGGTAATAGGCTTCATTCGCGGCGCTGGGTTCGGCTCCGGCCAGCCGGGCATAGTCGGTACAGGCGTCGTCGATCAGCATGGCGCGGCGGGTGGCGCAGTGCACCAGCCACAGCTGCGCTGTATCGTCGATGCGGCCGGTGCCGCCGGTGGCCTGGATGGCCTGTTGAAAGTAGCGCTCGGCGAGGACGTTTTCGCCGAGCAGCGCATGCTTTTGATAACGTTCGATAAAGTCCGCCGCATCGGTTTTCCAGTCGGGGGGCGGCGGGCCGCCGCTGCCGCAGGCGGTGAGCAGCACCATGCTGGCGAGAGCGAAAATGGATTTCATGGCAGCTTGACCTCGGGCTCGCGAGCGAATGGCCAGGCGTTGTTGATTTTCTTGACCAGCGCGTTGGCTTTGCGCACGGCATCGTCGATCTCGGCGCGCAGGGCAGCGAGGTCCTGGGTGCCGGCCTTGACGTCGGCGGAGATGGCGACTGCGTTGCTCATCAGCGCGTCGGCCTTTTTCAGGCTGGACTGCGCGTCATCAAGCATGAGTCGGACCTGGGCCAGCGAATCGCGGGTGCTGGCGGCGACACCGTCAGGCGCAAACAGCCACTGATCGGCCTTGCCTGCCATGTCGTCCATTTTCAGTGCCAGGCTGTCGAGTTTGCTGATGAGCGCACGGGTCTGTTCGAGCGAATCGGTCACGTTGCGGGCTCTTTCCGGGCTGCCCAACACGCTTTCGAGCATGCCGTATTCACCGGTCATGCGTCCGGTCACGGTTTTGAGGTTGGCGAGGCTGGCGTTGACTTCGCCGTCTTCGCGCGTGATGTGTTCGACGTTGGCGAGAATCGCATTGACGCGTGCGATCAGCAGCGGGATGTCCTTGCTGATGTCGGGCGTCAGCAGCAGCATGGTGGA
>JAGVGD010000154.1 GCA_020057245.1 Thiobacillus sp.
CCGACGCCGCGCATCGGTGGACTGGGCATCATGGCGGGCGTGGCCGCTGCCGCGGTGTGGCTGGCAAGCGCGAGTCTGGCGCCGGTGATACTGGCGGCGTTTGCCCTGGCCGCGCTATCGGTTCTGGACGATGTGCGGGGGCTGCCGGTGGCGCTGCGCTTTCTGGCGCATTTCATCGCGGCAGGGGCAGTCCTGCTGGCGCTGGGACTCGGCGGATGGAGTCTGCTGCTGGGAACGCTGGTGGTGGTGTGGATGACCAATCTATATAACTTTATGGACGGCGCGGACGGCTTGGCGGGCGGGATGGCGGCCATCGGCTTTGGCGCACTGTCGCTGGCTGCGTGGGGTGGCGGTGCGCCGGAACTGGCAGCGCTGTGTGCGGCAATCGCTGCGGCCGCGCTGGCTTTCCTGAGCTTCAATTTCCCCCCTGCGCGGGTATTCATGGGGGACGCTGGTTCGATTCCCTTGGGGTTTCTGGCTGCCACGCTCGGAATTTTCGGCGCGCGGCGGGACGTATGGCCATGGCTGTTTCCTTTGCTGGTGTTTTCGCCATTTATCGTCGACGCCAGTGTGACCCTGGTGCGCCGTGGGCTGCGCGGCGAAAAAATCTGGCAGGCGCACCGTTCGCATTATTACCAGCGCGTGGTATTGCTGGGGGCATCGCACCGCCAGCTGGCCTGGGCAGCGTATGCGCTGATGCTGGCAAGCGCCGGTCTGGCGTTTGCGCTGCTGCGTTTGCCGCAGCACACGGCTTCTCTGCTTATACTTGCGGCCGCACTCTATCTGCTTGTTGGTCTGGCTATCGACCGACGCTGGAACCGATCCCGTAATGAATCTTAATCCCCGTAGTCTTGCCATCATCCTGCACGACATTCTGGTCGCGGCGCTGGCCTGGCTGGGCGCGTACTGGCTGCGCTTCAATCTTGCCGTGCCGCCCGAGTATCAGGCCGCTGCGCTGTCCACATTGGTCTGGGTGGTGCCGCTGCAGGCCGTGGTGTTCTGGCGCTTTGGCCTGTACCGGGGCATCTGGCGCTTTGCCAGCCTGCCCGATCTCAAGCGCATCGTGCTGGCGGTCGGCTTGGCGGCGGTGATGATTCCGGTGGTATTGATTCTGTTTCGCGTCGATGTGGTGGTGCCACGGTCGGTGCTGATACTCGATCCGCTGCTGCTGCTGATTGTGATGGGGGGCAGCCGCTTGGCCTATCGCGCCTGGAAAGAACATCGCCTGGCCAGCGTTTTGCATCCGGACAGCAAGCCGGTATTGGTGGCAGGGGCCGGTTCGGCTGCGGATTTCTTGCTGCGCGAGCTGGCACGCAATCCCTCCGGGTTTCATGTGGTGGGGCTGCTCGACGACAGCCGCGACAAGCAGCGGCGTCTGGTGCAGGGCATACCGGTGGTGGGCGCGCTGGATGAAGTGGCGGTCCACGCGCGCAAGATGGATGTACAGGATATTGTGCTGGCGCTGCCTTCGGCTGCGCACGATGTGCGCAAGCGCATCACCCAGTTGAGCGCCGAGGCTGGGCTGAATGTGTTGACGATCCCCTCGCTCGAAGACCTGGTGGCCGGACGGGTATCCGTCGCCAGCCTGCGGCGCATCGAACTGGACGATCTGCTGGGGCGCGATCCCGTGGCGCTCGACGACAGCGGCCTGCATCAGCTGCTGACCGGGCAGGTGGTGATGGTGACGGGCGCCGGCGGTTCGATCGGGTCGGAGTTGTGTCGTCAGATTGCGCGGTTTGCGCCGGCCAAGCTGGTGCTGTTCGAGCAGTCCGAGCTGGCCCTGTATTCGATGGAACAGGAACTGCCACGGCACTTCCCCAACATGCAAATCGCGCCGGTGATCGGCGACGTCAAGAATGCCGAGTGGGTGAGCCGGGTGATGGCCGAGCATCGCCCCGCGGTGGTGTTCCATGCGGCCGCCTACAAGCATGTGCCGCTGATGGAAAACGGCAATGCCTGGGAAGCGGTGCGCAACAACGTGCTGGGCACGCAGGTAGTTGCCGCTGCCGCGCAGGCGAACGGGGTGGGCAAATTCGTGATGATTTCCACCGACAAGGCGGTCAACCCGACCAATGTCATGGGCGCGACCAAACGGCTGGCCGAGATGGCCTGCCAGGCGATGCAGCAATCCGACGGCACCCGCTTTGTGTCGGTGCGTTTCGGTAACGTGCTGGGATCGTCCGGCAGCGTGATCCCCAAATTCCAGCAGCAGATCGAGGCAGGCGGGCCGGTGACGGTGACGCATCCCGAGATCACCCGTTATTTCATGTCGATCCCCGAGGCCGCGCAGCTGGTGCTGCAGGCCGGCTTGATGGGCGAGGGCGGCGAGATATTCGTGCTGGACATGGGCGCACCGGTCAAGATCGCGGAACTCGCCAGCCTCATGATCCGTCTGTCGGGCGCAGACGAATCGCGTATCCGCATCGAATACACCGGCCTGCGTCCAGGCGAAAAACTTTACGAAGAGTTGCTCGCCGACGACGAATCCACGTTGCCTACGCCGCATCCCAAGCTGCGTGTCGCCAAGGCGCGTGCGGCCAATGCGGATTGGCACGCCGAATGCCTTGCCTGGCTGGCGCATGCGGAGCCGCACGACGAGGCGACGGTCAAGCATCAACTGAAAACATGGGTTCCGGAGTATCAGCCGGGGTCGGCGTGAGCGTTGGGAAATTGCGGGTCAAAGTGATCGGCAGCGTGCCGGATGCGATCTGGCTGCACCAGTTTCCGCACGGCGAGCCGGTATGGGGCGCGTGCGAGTTTGTCTTCGATCGCACCGTAACCGAATACGACTGGCTGCTGGTATACGACGATCTGCCTGCACGCGCGGGCGAGGCCAAAAAAACCAGTCGCGAGGTTTTGAGCTGCCCGCGTGCGCATACCCTGCTGGTGACCAGCGAGCCATCGTCGGTCAAAATCTACGGCGACGATTACACCCGCCAGTTCGGGGCCGTGCTCACCAGCCAGCCCGAGTGGGCGTTGCCGCACCCGCAGCGGATCTATTCGCAGCCAGCCCTGCAATGGTTTTATGGCGTGGGAAGCCGCGCAATCCTGCCGTTCGACAGCATGCTGCAGCCCGCCGATAAAACCCGCGACGTATCGATGGTGTATTCGCCGAAGGCCATGCGCCATACCCTGCATTACCACCGCGCCCACTTCATGCGCGGGCTGGTGCAGCAGATGCCGGAGCTGGATATTTTCGGCAGGGAAACGCCGCGTCCGCTCGACGACAAGGCCGATTGCCTGCGCGATTACCGTTACCACGTTGCAATCGAGAACTTCGTCGGTGCGCATCACTGGACCGAGAAACTCGCCGACCCGTTTTTGGGACTGACCCTGCCGTTCTATTACGGTTGTCCCGATGCAGAAGCCTATTTCCCTGCCGACAGCTTCATCCGTATCGACATCCACGATCCGGCGGGCGCGCTGGAAATCATCCGTGCAGCGGTGGCCAGCAACGAATACGAGAAGCGCCTGCCCGCGCTGATCGAGGCGCGACGGCGGGTGATGATCGAATACAACCTGTTTGCGGTGGCGGCGCGGGAAATTGCGCGTTTGCATCGGGATGGGGTGCAAGCCGAGCCGGCGGCGATCTTGTCGCGCCGCGCCATGCGGCTTAGCAGTCCGGCGGTGGCCTTGCGCGACCTGTTCGGCAAGCTGCGCGGGCGCTTGCTGCATCTGCCCGCTGCGATTCGCGGTCGCTAGGGCCTGTTAACACTATTTTCGCGCCTGCGGCGAGGCTGCTTCGGGATGCAGCCCGCGAAGCGGGCCGCGCCGCTGTGCGGGCACAGCAAGCGGACTGCGACAAAGGGATGCGCCCGAAGCGGCCCGCCCCTCCGGGTTGCCGCGAGAAAGCGCGTCTGCGGCGTTGCGCCGCTTGGCAAGGAATGGCCCTTGCCGGCACGACGCGCCTTGCATCCATCGC
>JAGVGD010000028.1 GCA_020057245.1 Thiobacillus sp.
CATGCGCCAGCGTGGCGTGCGCGTCGGCGCGCAGCTCCTGCGCCAGTTCGCGTGCACGCGCCACGCCGAGCAGGCTGACGTAAGTGGGCTTGTTGTTGGCGGCATCCTTGCCTGCGGTCTTGCCGAGCGTGGCGCTCGAGGCTTCGGCATCGAGCACGTCGTCAACCACCTGGAAGGCGAGCCCAATGCATTTGGCGTAGTGATCGAGTGCACCCGCCGTGGCTTCGGTCAGTGATCCGCACTGTGCGCCCAGCAGTACCGAGGCACGGATCAGCGCACCGGTTTTGTGGATGTGCATGAATTCGAGTTCGGTCAGGTCGAGCGGCTTGCCGACGCTGGCCAGATCGATCGCTTGGCCGCCCGCCATGCCGCGCGATCCGGCTGCCTGCGCCAGCAGTTGCAACATCTTCAGCTGGGTGTTCGCGTCGGCAGTCAGCGGCTGCGCGGCGAGGATCTCGAACGCCAGGCTTTGCAGCGCATCACCCACCAGCAGTGCCGTGGCTTCGTCGAATTCGACATGCACCGTGGGTTTGCCACGCCGCAGGGTGTCGTTGTCCATGGCCGGCATGTCGTCGTGCACCAGCGAGTAGGCATGGATCAACTCGACCGCCGCCGCTGCATGCTGTACCTGCTCAATATGGGCGCCGGTGAATTCGCCCGCGGCAAACGCCAGCAGGGGGCGCACCCGCTTGCCGCCGCCGAGCACGGCATAGCGCATGGCTTCGTGCAGACGCGCCGGAGCAATGTGGGCGGGGGGGAGATGCGCGGCCAGCACGCCTTCGATGCGTGTCTGACAGGCGCGTGTCCAGGCAGCAAAATCAGTCATCGGCAGAGGCGGTTTGGGCGGAGGAATCGGGCTTGAAGTTCTGCAGCGTACCGTTCTCGAGGATTTTTACCTGCTGTTCGGCATCGGCCAGTTGCTGGCGGCAGTAATTCAGCAGTTCGGCGCCGCGCTTGTAGGCCGCCAGCGAGGCGTCCAGCGGCAACTGGCCCGATTCCATTTCAGCCACAATGGCTTCAATCTCGGCCAGTGCGGACTCGTAATCTTTTGGGGGTGTGGCGGCGCGGGATTTGGCCATGAAATCGAGCCCGGGCGGAAACAAAGCCCGATACTTTAACCGAGATTGCGGGTTTGGGCTCGCTTCCGCGTCGGGAAGAATCAGGCCGAACTGACCAGTATCATCTGTTGCAGGCGCTGGCACAGGGTGTCGATGATGCGGCGCGACAGCGGGGCGGAATGGTTCATCAGCTCCTCCAGTATGTGCGGCGGCAAGGCCAGTACGGTGATTTCGGTTTGGGCGACGATCGTGGCAGTGCGCTTCTCGTTCAGTAAATAGGCCATTTCGCCGAACAACTGGCCTTCGTTGAGCGTGCCGATCTGGTGTTGACCATCGTCGGTTCGCTTGTAGACGATGGCGCGGCCAGCGTGGAGAAAGTAAGAAGTGCGGCTATCGCTGCCCTCTTCAATCAGGGTGTGACCGGCGGGGTGAACTTCGCCGTATTTTTCCAGCAGGCGGTGGGGATCACCGAAAACGAAAGCCTCGAGCTTGCCGACGCCTGCGTTGCTGCCGAGGAACAGTTTTTCCAGCGCGGTGATGTCCGCCTTACCGTAGGCGTATAGCGCCTGTGCCCATAGAAAGAGCAGCAGAAAAGTGAAATAAGCACCCATCAGCACGAACACTACGCTGCCGGGCGCGCCGTACAGGCTGCGCAAATTTTCCAGCTTGAAAAATGTGCCAAATAGCGAGAACAACACGCCCATGCTGAGTGTGGCGGCGAGGGCGAACACGGCCGCGACCCGCGCAGACGGATGCTGGCGCGGCAGCCGCCAGTAAGCAGCGAACAGCAGCGACCACAGCATGGCAAAGCCGAACAATGAATTGAGCGCCTGCAGCATCTGTGCGTTTCCGCTGCCGATGAAATTGTTCTGTGCCAGAAAGCTCAGGGTCATTTGCGCCAGCACGGCCAAGCCCATCAGCAGAAACAGCAGCGGCAGAATGATCAGGGGCAACACCCAGGACAACACCAGGTTGCGCTTGTTCGGGTTGGGGAAGATGACGCTGAATGCGCCTTGTACCGCGTTGACCAGCCCGCGCGACGACAGCACCAGCGTGAGCAGGCCGATGCCGCCCACCGTCAGCTGGGCCTGGCGTGGAATAAAGCCAAGCGCAGTCAGATTGTCCAGCCGCAGCTGGTCGTAGAGCGCGGCCATCAGGATGGTGGCGGGTACCGAGTTCTCGGCAATGTGGCCCAGCAGCTGCAGGGCGTAGCTCAGCAACAGCAGCAGCGGGGTGGCGGATAGCAGGAAATAAAATGCCGCTGCGGCGGCGTGATTTTGCAATCCGTTCTGGCCGAACAGGCGCGCGGTGGTGTGCGCCAGCTGGAGCGGCCAGCCCAGGCGGTCACGCAGGAAAGACAAGACGGGGAAGCGCATGACGCTAGCTTACCCGTGCTGGCTCACTAGGCCAGCGCGGCAGCGATGCGACTGAGCGCTTTTTCCAGGTTGGCCTGCGAGGTGGCGAACGACAGCCGGATATAGCCTTCTGCGCCGAAGGCCGAGCCGGGCACGACGGCGACGTCGGCGGATTCGAGCAGGTATTCGGAGAAGGCGATGTCGGTAGGCGCATCGATGATGTCGCGCGCCAGCAGATTCATGATCGCGTCGCGCACGTCGGGGAAGGCGTAGAAGGCGCCGCCGCTGTCCACGCACTTGAAGCCCGGAATGGCGTTGAGCGCGTCGACGACATAACGATGGCGGGTTTTGAAGGCGTCGAGCATCGGAGTGATGCAACCCTGGTCGCCGTTCAATGCGGCTTCGGCCGCCACCTGCGAGATCGAGGTGGGATTGGAGGTGGATTGCGACTGCACATTGGTCATCGCGCGCATGATCGCTTCCGGCCCGGCCGCGTAGCCGATGCGCCAGCCGGTCATCGAATAGGCTTTCGACACGCCGTTCAGCACCAGGGTGCGGTCATACAAATCCGGGCACACATTGAGGATGTTGACGAAGGGCGCGCCATCCAGACGGATATGCTCGTACATGTCGTCGGTGGCGATCAGCACCTGCGGATGTTTGCGCAACACGGCGCCGAGCGCGGCGAGTTCGTCGCCGGTATACACCGCGCCGGTGGGGTTGGACGGGCTGTTGATGACAACCAGTCGGGTTCTCGGGGTGATCGCGGCTTCCAGCTGCGCCGGGGTGATCTTGAAGCCCTGCTCGATGCCGGCTTCGACGATCACCGGTTTGCCGTCGGCGAGGATGACGATGTCCGGGTAGGACACCCAGTAAGGCGCCGGGATGATGACTTCGTCGCCTGCGTTGATCACGGCCTGCACCAGGTTGAAGAAGCTCTGCTTGCCGCCGCATGACACCAGGATCTGCTTGGGCGTGTAGTCGAGGCCGTTGTCGCGCTTGAACTTGGCGATGATCGCTGCCTTCAGGCCCGGGGTGCCGTCGACCGCGGTGTATTTGGTGAAGCCCTTGTTGATCGCCTCGATCGCTGCATCCTTGATGTGCTGCGGGGTGTCGAAATCGGGCTCGCCGGCGCCGAGGCCGATGATGTCGCGGCCGGTTGCCTTGATGGCGGCTGCGCGGGCGGTGACGGCCAGGGTGGGGGAGGGTTTGATTGCCTGTACGCGGCGGGAGAGTTCCACTTTGGTTCCTTCATGCATCCGTCTTGACGGAGTGCTACTATCGGTTGGTTTTTGCCGCGCGATTTTACCTGTGTTCGTCACCTTCCCCAATAGCCCGTTCCGCCTGTTCCAGCCATTCCCACCGGCCGGCGACCAGCCGAACGCGATTGAAAAACTGGTTGAAGGCATCGAGGACGGGCTGGCTTTCCAGACCCTGCTCGGGGTGACCGGTTCGGGCAAGACCTTCACCATGGCCAACGTGATCGCGCGTCTGGGCCGGCCGGCGCTGGTGATGGCGCCGAACAAGACGCTGGCGGCGCAGCTGTATTCGGAAATGCGCGAGTTCTTTCCGGAAAACGCGGTCGAGTATTTCGTCTCGTATTACGACTACTACCAGCCCGAAGCCTACGTGCCTGCGCGTGACCTGTTCATCGAAAAAGACTCCAGCATCAACGAACACATCGAGCAGATGCGCCTGAGTGCGACCAAATCCCTGCTGGAGCGGCGCGACACGGTGATCGTCGCGACAGTGTCGGCGATTTACGGTATCGGCGATCCGTCGGATTATCACAGCATGATCCTGCTGCTGCGCGTGAACGAGAAGATGAGCCAGCGCGACGTCATCTCGCGGCTGACGCAGATGCAGTACGAGCGCAACGACGTCGATTTCTCGCGCGGCCATTTCCGCGTGCGCGGCGATGTCATCGATATCTTTCCGGCGGAACACGCCGAGACTGCGATCCGCGTCGAGCTATTTGACGACGTGGTGGAAACCCTGCATCAGTTTGACCCGTTGACCGGGCAGATTCTGTCGAAAGTGGCGCGTTTCACCGTGTTCCCGTCCAGCCACTATGTGACTCCGCGCGAAACCACCTTGCGCGCGATTGAGAAGATCAAGGTCGAGTTGCGCGATCGGCTGGAGTGGTATTACGCCAATGGCAAGCTGGTCGAGGCGCAGCGGCTGGAGCAGCGCACCCGCTTCGACCTCGAAATGATGGCCGAGCTGGGCTTCTGCAAAGGCATCGAGAACTACTCGCGGCATTTGTCCGGCCGCCAGCCGGGCGAGCCGCCGCCGACGCTGATCGACTATCTGGCGAAAGATGCGCTGATGTTCATCGATGAGTCGCATGTCACCGTGACGCAGGTCGGCGGCATGTACAAGGGCGACCGTTCGCGCAAGGAGAACCTGGTCGATTACGGTTTCCGCCTGCCATCGGCGCTCGACAACCGCCCCCTCAAGTTCGAAGAATTCGAGGGCATGATGCGGCAGACCGTGTTCGTGTCGGCGACCCCAGCCAAATACGAGGCCGAGCACGCCGGTCAGGTGGTCGAGCAGCTGGTGCGTCCGACCGGGCTGGTCGATCCGCTGGTCGAGGTGCGGCCGGTCGGTACCCAGGTCGATGACCTGATGGGCGAAGCCCGCAAGCGCATCGCCATCGGCGAGCGCGTGCTGGTGACCACGCTGACCAAGCGCATGTCGGAAGACCTCACCGACTATCTTGCCGAGCACGGCATCAAGGTGCGTTATCTGCATTCGGATATCGACACCGTCGAGCGCGTTGAAATCCTGCGCGATTTGCGCTTGGGCGTATTCGATGTGCTGGTCGGCATCAACCTGCTGCGTGAAGGTCTGGATATTCCCGAGGTGTCGCTGGTGGCGATTCTTGATGCCGACAAGGAAGGCTTTCTGCGTTCCGAGCGCTCGCTGATCCAGACCATCGGCCGTGCCGCGCGTCACCTCAATGGCAGCGCAATTCTGTACGCCGACAAGATCACCGAATCGATGCGCCGCGCGATGGACGAAACCAGCCGTCGCCGCATCAAACAGCTCGCCTACAACGTCGAGCATGGCATTACCCCGCGCGGGGTGGTCAAGCGCATCAAGGACATCATCGACGGCGTATATGATGCCGACGCGTCACGTCAGGAACTCAAGGCTGCGCAGATCGTCGCCGCATACAAGCTGATGGACGAGAAGTCGCTGACGAAGAAAATCAAGAAACTGGAAAAAGACATGGCGGACGCGGCGAAGAATCTCGAATTCGAGAAGGCTGCGGAACTTCGCGACCAGTTGAGGGACCTCAAGCAGGTCTTATTTGGAGTGGAAGAACACGATACATGACCAAAGTTTTATTCGTTTGCATGGGCAATATCTGCCGTTCGCCGATGGCGGAAGGCATGTTCCGCAAGGCCATTCGCGAGGCTGGGCTGGAGCAGCAGATTGAAGCCGATTCTGCCGGCACCCACGCCTACCATGTGGGCGATGCCCCCGATCAGCGTGCGCAGCAGGCGGCGCGCCAGCGCGGCGCGGATATCAGCCGCTTGCGCGGGCGCAAGGTGGCGGACGAAGATTTTGAAGTTTTCGATTACATCCTGGTAATGGATGGCGACAATCACAGCACGCTGGTCGAGCGTGCGCCGGCGCAGCATCACCGCAAGATTCAGCGGCTGCTGGCGTACAGCCGCAAGTATCCCAATCTGGACGTGGTCGACCCCTATTACGGCGGGCCGCAGGGCTTCGAAGAAAACCTCGACATGATCGAAGATGCGGTGCAGGGTTTGATCCGTGATATTACCGGCGACCGCCAAGCCGGCAGACGTTCGGGTGCCTGAATCTGCGCCAGTCGATCAGCCTGTCCTGACGATGCAGTTGCGGCCTTATTCCTTCGCCGCCAAAGCGGGCGACAAAATCGCGAGAGCGGGTCGTAGCGGAAGTCAGAACCTGCCCGATCTGTTTCAGGCACTGGTCGCCCTGAACGTGGCCTTAGTGATCGTTGTATTCTTGAAATAATCGATGTCCAGCCTGATCAGCAAAAGCGGCTGGCTGCTGCGTCGGGCATTGGCCCATTCCATTTCCATGATGGAATCGAACATGCGTCGGTCAGGCCATCCTTGAACGACAGGGCTTCCAGTTCCTATTAATGCTACATGCCCGGACAGGTGACGAAAAAAGAGCCGCAACAAGCGGCTCTTTTTCTTTGCACTGCAGGGCTTACTTGGCCTGGGTTTCCACCTGAACCAGGGGCTCCTGAGTGGAAATGACCTGCGGGCGCGGGCGGCGACGCGTGGGGTGCGGCGCATCAGCCGTTTCGGCATCGACGACAGGCGTGGCCGTGGCGCTGGTTTCCACCTGCATCAGTCCGCTCGCTTCAGCCACGGGCTTGGCGGCCGGACGACGGCGACGGCGCGTCCGCCCGGCGTCCTGCGCGTCTGATGCGCTGGCTGCGATGCCCTGGGTTTCCACCTGCTGCAGATTGGCGCCGCTCGTCGTCATGCCGGCCAGGATGGCGGTCGGCGAAGCAGTGACCGCGGCGGGCGGCAGGCTGGGCGTGGCGGCGGTTTCCAGTTGCAGATCCTGCTGCTGCGTCGAAGCCTGGGGCGCAGCAGCGACCCTGGGCGGGCGTGCCACCTCGACAATGGCGCGGAAGCCGGCGATTTCAATCACGGCCATCGGCGTGTCGCTTGCATCGTCGGGGCGTGCCTCACGGGGGCGGCGATTGCCGCGGCCGCGACGGCTGCGCGATTCGCGTTTTTCTTCCGTCCCGTTTTCGCGCGGCGTTTCCGCTGTTTCGGCTACGCGTGGTGCAGCTTCCGCTTCGGGACGCGGTTTTTGTTGACGTGGCGGACGCGCGGGTTTCTCGGTATCGCCCGGGCGTGCCTCGTTCTGACGCGGCGCGTTCTGGCGTGTTTCGCCGCGAACTTCGCCGTTGCGCGCTTCGCCATTGCGGCCTTCGCCGCGACCGCGGCGCTGGCCGGGCTTGCGCTCGCTTGAGCGTTCGCGGCGTTCGTTCGGGCGCTCGCTACGTTCACTGCGGGTAATGGCGGCAACTGCTTCAACGGGAGCCGATTCGCTGGCGGGCGTCTCGTCGCCGCGTTTCTTGAACCAGCCGACGATGCGGTCGAGCAGGCCGCCCTGAGCCTGCGGCGCAGCTGCAACGACCGGGCGCGCGGCTGCAACGGGTTGTGGCGGCGCAATCGATTTGACTGCCGCTTCCTGGCGGACAGGCGTGGGCGTCTGTTCGGCCTGGTAGCCCGATTCGGTGTCCGGCAGGGTGGCCATTTTGTAGCTCGGCTCGGCAACATCGCGCTGGTTCAGCTCGTCGTGGCGCAGCCGGGTCATGGTGTAGTGCGGGGTTTCCATGTGGATGTTCGGGATCAACACCACATTGACCTTGAGGCGCGACTCGATGGTGTAGATGTCGACGCGCTTCTCGTTCAGCAGGAACGTGGCGACATCAACCGGCAGTTGCACGTGGATCGCGCCGGTGCTGTCTTTCATCGCCTCTTCCTGCAGGATGCGCAGGATGTGCAGCGCCGACGACTCGGTGCCGCGGATGTGGCCGGTGCCGTGGCAGCGCGGGCAGGGGTTGTAGCTGGTTTCACCCAAAGACGGTTGGAGCCGCTGGCGCGACATTTCCAAGAGACCGAAACGCGAGATCTTGCCGGTTTGCACGCGGGCGCGGTCGTGGCGCAGCGCGTCCTTCAGGCGATTTTCGACGTCGCGCTGGTTCTTCGGATTCTCCATGTCGATGAAATCGATCACGATCAGGCCGCCGAGGTCGCGCAGGCGCATCTGGCGGGCAATTTCGTCCGCCGCTTCGAGGTTGGTGGCGGTGGCGGTGTGCTCGACATCGCTGCCCTTGGTGGAGCGCGCCGAGTTGACGTCGACCGACACCAGCGCTTCGGTGTGGTCGATCACGATCGCGCCGCCGGACGGCAGGTTGACCTGACGCGAATACGCCGACTCGATCTGGTGCTCGATCTGGAAACGCGAGAACAGCGGCACGTCATCGTGGTAGAGCTTGACCTTGTTGACGTTGGCCGGCATCACGTGGGCCATGAACTGCTGCGCCTGGTCGTAGATATCCTGGGTGTCGATCAGGATTTCGCCGATGTCGGCGGAGAAGTAATCGCGGATGGCGCGGATCACCAGACTGCCTTCCTGGTAAATCAGGAACGCGCCGGTTTGCGAGGTGGAGGCGCCGTCGATGGCTTTCCACAGGCTCAGCAGGTAGTTCAGGTCCCACTGGAATTCCTCGGCGGTGCGGCCGATGCCGGCGGTGCGGGCAATCAGGCTCATGCCTTCGGGAATGTCGAGCTGCGCCAGGGTGTCGCGCAGTTCGTTGCGATCTTCGCCTTCGATGCGGCGCGAGACGCCGCCGCCACGCGGGTTGGTCGGCATCAGCACGACATAGCGGCCGGCCAGCGAAACATAGGTGGTGAGGGCGGCGCCCTTGTTGCCGCGCTCGTCCTTTTCCACCTGAACCAGCAATTCCATGCCTTCTTTCAGGTTTTCAGGGGCGCGGCCATTGCCGGGCAGGCAGGCGCGGGAAATTTCCTTGAACGGCAGGAAGCCGTGGCGCTCGCAGCCGTAATCGACAAACGCGGCTTCCAGGCTGGGCTCGACGCGGGTGATGACACCCTTGTAGACATTGCCCTTGCGTTGTTCCTTGCTGGCGGACTCGATGTCAAGGTCGACGAGTTTTTGCCCGTCGACGATGGCAACCCGGAGTTCTTCCGCCTGGGTTGCGTTGAATAGCATGCGCTTCATTGTTTACTCCCGCGCGCGTGCATACGGGACAGGCCAGACTGCCGCTGATGTCAGCGGCTCATGCGATTACAGATGATGTGAGTGAAACGGCATGGGTTAGGTTGTCCTGTTCCTGGAGAGTGTCGTCGGCAGAGCCGAGGCGGTCTTTCCGATTCCCGCTGGCATGGGCCGAGCGTGAATGCTTGTTTTTCGTATGCGTGTTGTCGCGTCATTATTGATAACATCGCTGCTTTGCCGACTGGCGGGGCAGGGTGGTTTCGACTGTTCGCGCCAACTTAATTGTGAGCTGGGCGGCAGGAATCCAGACGGGCCGGGCAGGCGGCGGCCGGTGAGCGTTGTAACCGGCGGTATTCGATAGAGGTCTAGCCTCTAAATTTGTCAGCCAAAACAAGGCCTGAACCGGCAGTAGTGTATATGAAAAATAATGACTTAGAGAAAGATTCTGTCCGCCGCATGAAGATTGACGACAGCGCCGATGGCCAGCGGCTGGACAACTTTCTGATGGCGAAGCTGAAAGGCGTGCCGAAAAGCCGCATTTACAAGATCGTGCGCGGCGGCGAAGTGCGCATCAACGGCGGCCGGGTCGACGTCAGCTATCGCCTGCAGCTGGGTGACGAGGTGAGGATTCCGCCGGTGCGGGTTGCTACCCCGCTGATCACGCCCGTCACCCATTTGCCGCAGGGCGGCATACGCCTGTTGCCGCGCATCCTGTACCGCGATGAGGCCTTGATTGCACTGAATAAACCTGCCGGCATGGCGGTGCACGGCGGTAGCGGCATCTCGCGCGGGGTGATCGAGCAGATGCGGCTGGAGTTGCCGGAATGCCGCTATATGGAACTGGTGCACCGGCTCGACCGTGAAACCTCGGGGGTGTTGCTGATCGCGCTGAAGCGGCGCGCGCTGGTCGGGCTGCACGCCGCGATGCGCGATGGCAAGATCGAAAAGCGCTATCTGACGCTGGTGGCCGGGCGCTGGCCGAACCCGGTTCAGCACGTGAAGCTGCCGCTACATAAACGGGTGGACGACAACGGCGAAAAGCGCGTGACGGTGCGCGACGACGGCCAGAGCGCGCACACCATATTCCGCCGGCTGGAGCCGTTTGCCGATTTCACCCTGCTGGAAGCGGAACTGAAAACCGGCCGTACCCATCAGATACGCGTGCATACCTCGCATCTGGGATTTCCGATTGCGGGCGACGATAAATATGGCGATTTTGAATTGAACAAGACGCTGGCCAGGCGGGGGCTCAAGCGCATGTTCCTGCACGCGGCCAAGCTTTCGTTCGTTCATCCCATTACAGAGGAGCGGCTGTTGATCGAAGCGCCGTTACCCGACGAACTTTCAGCCTTTCTGGATTCCCTGCGTACACCATGAGCCAACCCCCCCGCCAATTTGACCTGCTTATTTTCGACTGGGACGGCACCCTGATGGATTCCGCCGGGGTCATCGTCGACTCGATCCAGCGCGCCTGCGAAGACATCGGGCTGGCCGCGCCGAGCGATCGCGCCTCGCGCCTGATTATTGGACTGGGCCTGATTCAGGCGCTGCAGACCCTGCTACCGGATTTGCCGGCCGATGATTACCCGCGACTGGTCGAACGCTACCGCCATCACTACCTGGGGCGCGACGACGCCATCCCGCTGTTCGAGGGCGTGGCGGACGGCATCAGTCAGCTGCATGCCCGCGGATTCCAGCTCGCCGTCGCCACCGGCAAGAGCCGTCACGGTCTCGAGCGGGCACTTGCGTCAAGCGGCTTGGGTGAGTGGTTCGTCGCCACCCGTTGTGCCGACCAGACACATTCCAAGCCGCATCCGGCCATGGTGCTTGAACTGATCGAGGAACTGGGCGCCGACCCGGCCCGCACGCTGGTGATCGGCGATACCAGCCATGATCTGCTGATGGCGTCGAATGCCGGGGTAGCCAGTCTGGGCGTGACCTATGGCGCACATGAACCGGATGATCTGCACCCGCATGCGCCGCTGGCCTTGATGAACAGTTTTGCCGAGGTGCACGCATGGCTGAACGCGAACGCCTGATCTGTGCGGCCAGCGATCTTGCCGAGCAGGGCAAGGGCGTGCGCTTCGAACTGGAGCGGCACGGTCAGCCGCAAGCTGCGTTTGTCATCCGCTTCGACAATCTGCCGCGCGCCTTTCTCAATCGGTGCGGCCACGTGCCGGTGGAGCTCGATTGGCAGGAGGGTGAGTTCTTCGACAGCTCGCGGCACTATCTGATCTGCGCCACGCATGGCGCGCTGTATCATCCCGCCACCGGCGCGTGCGTGGATGGCCGCTGCGCCGGGCGCGGTCTGATCTCTTTGCCGGTCGTCGAGCGCAATGACCATGTGTATTTATTAGAATCCGCCTTGATGGAAGACCTATGAGTGAACCTGAAAAATCCGCCCCCGCAAACTGGGAACGCAGCGTGCTGGAAAAGCTGGCGATGTCGGCCGTTCAGGAACAGCGACGCACCCGTCACTGGGGCATTCTTTTCAAGACGCTGACGTTTCTGTATCTGTTCGTGGTGCTGTTTCTCGCCGCAGGCTGGTTCGGTTCGGACGGCGTCTCGATCAAGGAGCACACCGCGCTGATCGACCTGCAAGGTGTCATTGCCTCCGACCAGGCCAGTGCCGACTCGGTGATTGCCAGCCTGCAGGGCGCATTCGAAGACAAGAAAACCAAAGGCGTGATCCTGCGCATCAACAGCCCCGGCGGCAGCCCGGTGCAGGCCGGGCAGATCTACGACGAGATCAAGCGACTGCGCGCCAAGTATCCGAAGATTCCGCTGTACGCCGTGGTCGACGACATCTGCGCCTCCGGCGGCTACTACGTCGCGGCTGCGGCCGACCGGATTTACGTCGACAAGGCCAGCATTGTTGGTTCCATCGGCGTGCTGATGGACGGCTTCGGTTTCACCCAGACCATGGAGAAGCTCGGCGTCGAACGCCGCCTGCTCACCGCCGGTGAAAACAAGGGCTTCCTCGACCCTTTCTCGCCGGTCGACCCCAAACAGCAGGCCTTCGCCAAGCAGATGCTGGAAGAAATCCACGGCCAGTTCATCGGCGTGGTGCGTGAAGGCCGCGGCAAACGCCTGAAGGAAACGCCGGAGATGTTCAGCGGCCTGGTCTGGAGCGGCGAAAAAAGCATCCAGCTGGGCCTGGCTGACGGCCTCGGCAGTGTTGAGTCGGTCGCCCGCGATGTGATCAAGGTCGAGGATATTGTCGACTACACGCAACAGGTAGGTCTGGCCGAGCGGCTCGCCGGACGCCTGGGCGCGTCGGTCGCCCAGGCATGGACACCGTTTGAAAAGACCGGGATGAGCCTGCGGTGAGTGACTACCGGCCGATCGCCTGCGCCGATCACGAGCGGCTGGAATTTGCCGCGCTGACTCGGCAGCGATTGCAGATACGCGTGGAGGGCGAGTCGCTGCGCGTGCTGCCGCTGGATATCTATGCCCGCGAGGGCACGGAATGGATGCAGGCCGAGACGGAATCCGGCGAACGCTTGACGCTGCGGCTCGACAGCTTCGAACTGGAGAGCTTGCCGACGCCCGGCTGAGCGCTGCCATGCCCCAATTCAATGACGACTTCAATGCGTTGCTGGATGCGCGTTTTCCGATCCTGCTCTGCGAGACGCACGAGGAATCGCGGGTTCTGACGCGTTTGCGCGAGATCTGCAATGCGCGGAATGTCCCGCTGTTTTTGTGGAGCCTGGCGGACGGCCTCAAGCGCAGCACGGAGACGAACGCTGTCTACAACACCAGTGACTTCACCGATGCGCTGAAGCATGTCGACGTCACGCCGCAAAATGGCCTGTACGTCTTTCTCGATGCGCATCCGTTTTTCGATAACCCCCTGAATACGCGCCTGGTGCGTGAAATTGCCTTCGATCATTACCGCCGCGATCGCACGCTGCTGTTCGTGAGCCCCCGCCTTGATCTGCCCTCCGAGCTTGCGCGCATGTCGGCGCGCATTGCGATGCTGGGTATTACGGCAGACCGGGTGCGCAGCTTGTTGAAAGAAGAGATCGAACGCTGGCAGCGCGAAACGCGGCGCCAGCTCGTGCTGGATCGTGAAAGCCTGCCCATTCTGGTTCACCAGCTTGCCGGGCTCGGCGAAGAAGAGGCGCAACGCCTGATCCGTCAGGCAATCAGCGTGGATGGTGCACTCAACCTCAATGACGCCAAACGCATCGCACGTTTCAAACAGGATCAGCAGACCGGCTCGCTGGAAATGACCTTGCCCGACGTCACGCTGGATCAGGTCGGCGGGTTTGCGCGCCTCAAGACCTGGATCGCGCAACGCCAGGCGGTTTTCCAGAACCCCGCGCTTGCTCCGGGCCTGCCGATGCCCAAGGGCATCCTGCTGCTCGGGGTGCAGGGCGCGGGTAAGAGCCTGGTCGCCAAAGCGGTGGCGGGTAGCTGGAAGCTGCCGTTGTTGCGTCTGGATTTCGCGACGCTCTACAACAAATACATCGGCGAAACCGAAAAGAATCTGCGCCAGGCGCTGGATGAGGCCTCGCGCATGGCGCCATGCCTGCTCTGGATGGACGAGATCGAGAAAGGCCTCTCGGCAGGCGATGCCGACGATGGGATTTCGCAGCGCATCCTGGGCAGCCTGCTGACCTGGATGAGCGAGCGCGACACGCCGGTCTTCGTGGTCGCGACCGCGAACGACATCAGCAAACTACCGCCGGAGCTGTTGCGCAAAGGACGTTTCGATGAGCTTTTTTTCGTGGATTTGCCATCGGCTCCTGTGCGCGAGGTGATTTTCTCGCTGCACCTGAAAAAACGCGGCCTCGATCCGGCCCACTTCCAGATGGCCCGATTGATCGAGCACAGCGAGGGGTATTCGGGCGCAGAAATCGAACAGGCCATTATTGCAGCCCAGTATGCCGCCCTGGCGGCAAACGGACCACTCATGCATGCCCATGTCGAAAGCGAATTGATGCAAACGCGCCCGCTCTCGGTGATCCGTGCCGAGGATTTCGAGCGTTTGCGTACCTGGGCACACCAGCGCTGTGTCATGGTCGACTGACCGATAGCGTTTGAAAAATCCTTGATGGCGGGTTTTACTCGACACGTCCGACGTGTTTCGGTTAAGATGCGCCCCGCATTAGGCGCGTAGCTCAGCTGGTTAGAGCACCACCTTGACATGGTGGGGGTCGATGGTTCGAGTCCATTCGCGCCTACCAATATTTATGGGTCGGGATGACCTTGGAGATAGCACGATGTCGCTGCGAACTAGCAAGTGGGTCACTGGATAAACACTGGCGCATTGCGGTTCACAGAACATTAGGCATCTTCTTGTAGTATCTAAAAGCGCGGGCAGTCCGCGCTTTTTTTCATTCTGGAGTTTGGGTCATGGTTAACGTCACGCTTCCCGATGGTTCGGTTCGGCTGTTCGATGCGCCGGTCACGGTTGCGCAGGTCGCGGCCAGTATCGGCGCAGGCCTGGCCAAGGCGGCGCTCGCCGGGCGGGTGAACGGCGAACTGGTTGATACCAGCCACCTGATCGATACCGACGCGGCGCTGGCGATTGTCACTGACAAGGACGCCGATGGCCTCGACATGATCCGTCATTCGACTGCGCATTTGCTGGCCTATGCGGTGAAGTCCCTGTACCCCGATGCGCAGGTGACCATCGGACCGGTCATTGAAGACGGTTTTTTCTACGATTTTTCGTACAAGCGTCCCTTTACGCAGGACGACCTGGCGGCCATCGAAAAGAAAATGACTGAGCTGGCGAAGCAGGATATTCCGGTGACCCGCAGCGTGATGCCGCGCGACGAGGCCGTGGCTTTCTTCCGCGACATGGGCGAAGCGTACAAGGCCGAGATCATCGCGTCGATCCCGAGCAATGAGGATATCTCGCTCTATCGCGAAGGCGATTTCATCGACCTGTGCCGCGGCCCGCACGTGCCGTCGACCGGCAAACTTAAGCATTTCAAGTTGATGAAGCTGGCTGGCGCCTACTGGCGCGGCGACAGCAAGAACGAGATGCTGCAGCGCGTCTACGGCACGGCGTGGGCGAAGAAGGAAGACCTCGAAGCCTATCTGTTCCGGCTGGAAGAGGCCGAGAAGCGCGATCACCGCCGTCTCGCCAAGCAGCTTGACCTGCTGCACATGCAGGAAGAAGCGCCAGGCATGGTGTTCTGGCATCCCAAGGGCTGGATCGTGTGGCAGCAGATCGAGCAGTACATGCGCACCAAATTCGTGGAGTACGGTTATCAGGAAGTACGTACCCCGGCGGTGATGGACCGCAGTCTGTGGGAGAAGTCCGGCCACTGGGACAACTACCGCGACAACATGTTCACCACGTCCTCGGAAAACCGCGACTACGCGGTGAAACCGATGAATTGCCCTGGCCATGTGCAGATTTTCAACAGCGGTCTGCATTCCTACCGCGATCTGCCGCTGCGGCTGGCCGAATTCGGCTCGTGTCATCGCAACGAGCCCTCGGGCGCACTGCACGGCATCATGCGGGTCCGTGGCTTCACCCAGGACGATGCCCATATCTTCTGCACCGAAGAGCAGATCGAACCTGAAGTGGCCGATTTCATCGTCATGCTGCAAAAGGTCTACGCTGACTTTGGCTTTAGTGACGTGCTGGTCAAGCTGTCGACCCGACCGGACAAGCGCGTGGGCTCGGACGAGTCATGGGACGTCGCTGAAGCAGCGCTGGCTGCTGCACTGGACAAGAACGGACTGGCCTACGATCTGCAACCTGGCGAAGGCGCGTTTTACGGCCCCAAGATCGAGTTCACGCTGAAAGACACGCTCGGCCGGCTGTGGCAATGCGGCACCATCCAGCTCGATTTCAACCTGCCGGTGCGCCTCGGCGCCGAGTTCGTTGACGAGGACAACAGCCGCAAACCGCCGGTCATGCTGCATCGCGCGATCCTCGGGTCGATGGAGCGCTTCATCGGCATCCTGATCGAGCACCACGCGGGCAACTTCCCGGCGTGGCTGGCGCCAGTGCAGGCGATGGTCCTCAATATCAGCGACAAGCAGGCGGAATACGCGCTCGAAGTCGTGAACAAGCTGCGCGCCGCGGGGATCCGCGCCACGTCGGACTTGAGTAACAACAAAATAACCTATAAAATCCGCGAACATAGCTTGCAGAAGCTGCCGTATCTGCTGGTCGTTGGCGACAAGGAAATGGAAACCCAAGCGGTTTCCGTCCGGGCGCGCGGCAACCAGGACTTGGGGCAGCTCGGTTTGGATGACTTGATTGCGCGCCTGAAAGCGGATATCGCGGCGCGCCAATAGGATAGGTCAGACAAGGCGCTGGGGTGGAACCCGCGCCTTGTTTGCATTTTTGCCCCGGCAGATTCCGGGTGATGTTTTGGAGAACGGCTCATCGCAACAGAAAAGAAACAGACACGCATCAACGGGGAAATCACATGCCCGGAAGTGCGTTTGGTCGGTGTGGAAGGCGAACAGCTTGGCATCGTAAAAATTGTCGATGCACTGCGTCAGGCGGAAGAAGCTGATCTGGATCTGGTTGAAATTGCACCGACGGCACAGCCGCCGGTCGCAAAAATCATGGACTACGGCAAGTTCAAGTACCAGGAAAGCAAGAAGCAGCACGAAGCCAAGCTCAAGCAGAAGCAGGTGCAGATCAAGGAAATCAAGTTTCGACCGGCAACGGACGAAGGTGACTACCAGATCAAGCTGCGCAACCTGACCAAGTTTCTGGAAGAGGGCGACAAGACCAAGATCACGTTGCGTTTCCGGGGCCGCGAAATGGCGCACCAGGAAATCGGCATGGCCCAGTTGCGACGCGTGTCTACCGATCTGGCCGAGATTGCGATCGTTGAGCAGTTCCCCAAGATGGAAGGCCGCCAGTTGGTGATGATGCTGGCGCCGAAGAAGAAGATTTGAGCTTTTGAGACAGGCGTTTCTCAGGCCCCTGGCAGATCAGGCCAGCGGGTTAAAAACGCCACAATACGTGCAGTCGGGTTGGTGAAGCATTCCACATCGTGGGATCACCTGGCCGCATGAGATAAAAGGAAGCATCATGCCAAAGATGAAAAGCAAGAGCGGCGCCGCCAAGCGGTTCCGCGCGCTGGGCAGCGGCAAGTTCAAGCGCTCGCACGCGTTCATGCGTCACATTCTCACCAAGAAGAGCACCAAGCGTAAGCGTCAGTTGCGCGGCATGGAAACAGTCAATGCCAGCGACCACAAAGCGATTTCGCGCATGTTGCCCTACGCATAAAGGAGAGATTAGATGCCACGCGTCAAACGGGGTGTAACCGCCCGAGCCAGTCACAAGAGAATAATCAACGCCGCCAAAGGCTATCGCGGTCGTCGCAAGAACGTATTCCGCGTCGCCAACGAAGCGGTGATGAAAGCCGGTCAGTACCAGTATCGCGACCGTCGTCAGCGCAAGCGCCAGTTCCGCGCATTGTGGATCGCCCGTATCAACGCGGCTTCGCGTCAGCACGGTCTGACCTACAGCGTGTTCATGAACGGCCTGTCGCGCGCTGAAATCGGTATCGACCGCAAGGTGTTGTCCGATATCGCGATTTTCGACAAGGACGCTTTTGCCAAGATCGTCGATCAGGTCAAGGCCAAGCTGGCAGCCTAAGCTGACAGTCAGTAACAAAAAAAGGCCGCAAGGCCTTTTTTTGTTTGTGAATTAATTGAGAACACGCCATGCGAAATCCCAACGAAATCGTTGCTGATGCCCTGACCGCGATTCGGTCCTGCGCCGACTTGCCCGCACTGGAGCAGGTCAAGGCAGTCTATCTGGGTAAGAGTGGCCAGCTGACCGAGCTGCTGAAAAGCCTGGGCGCGATGCCTGCGGACGAGCGCAAAACGGCGGGCGCGCGCATCAATGAGGCCAAGCAGGCCGTGGAAACGGCCCTCAAAGCCCGTCGAGACGACCTGCAGCAGGCCGAGCTGGACCGCCAGCTGGCGGCCGAAACCCTGGACGTGAGCTTGCCGGGGCGTGGGCTGTCGCATGGCGGGCTGCACCCGGTCTCGCGCACCCTGACGCGGATCCAGGCGCTGTTCCGCTCGATCGGCTTCGAAGTGGCGACCGGCCCGGAGATCGAAACGGATTTCTACAATTTCACTGCATTGAACATTCCGGAAGACCATCCGGCACGCGCAATGCACGATACCTTTTATCTGCAGACCGAAGGCTTGCTGCGCACCCACACCTCGCCGGTCCAGGTGCGCTACATGCAGACGAACCCGCCGCCGCTGCGCATCATCGCGCCGGGCCGGGTGTATCGCTGCGACTCCGATGTCACGCATACGCCGATGTTCCACCAGGTCGAAGGCCTGTGGGTGGACGAGTCGGTGTCGTTCGCCGACCTCAAGGGCGTGCTGGCCGACTTCATGCGCAATTTCTTCGAGCGCGATGATTTGCCGGTGCGTTTCCGTCCCTCGTTTTTCCCGTTCACCGAACCCTCTGCTGAAATGGATATCGGTTGCGTGATGTGCGGCGGTGAAGGTTGCCGGGTGTGTTCGCATACCGGCTGGCTGGAAGTGCTCGGCTGCGGCATGGTGCACCCCAATGTGTTCAAGCACGTTGAAATCGATACCGAGCGCTTCGTTGGCTTCGCCTTCGGCCTCGGGGTCGAGCGTCTGGCCATGTTGCGCTATGGCGTCGATGACTTGCGGTTGTTCTTCGAGAACGATCTTCGCTTTCTCAAGAAATTCAATTAACTAGAGTGCGTTCATCATGCAATTTCCTGAATCCTGGTTGCGCAATCTCGTTAATCCCGCGCTCGACACCGCTCAACTGGCTCACGTCGTGACCATGGCGGGGCTTGAGGTGGAGGCGATGGCTCCGGTTGCGCCGCCGTTCAACAACGTGCTGGTGGCTGAAATCCTGTCAGCTGAAAAACATCCCGACGCAGACCGCTTGCGCGTATGCCAGGTCGATGTCGGCGAAGCCCATCCGGTCACCATCGTGTGCGGCGCACCCAATGCGGCAGCCGGCCTCAAGGTGCCGTGCGCGCGCCCGGGCGCCAGGTTGCCCGGTATCGAAATCAAGGTGGCCAAGGTACGCGGTGTCGAGTCCTTCGGCATGCTCTGCTCGACCAAGGAGCTGGGACTGGAAGGCGCGGCTGAGGGCTTGATGGTGCTGGCGGCAGACGCGCCGGTGGGCGCGGATTTCCGTAGCTGGCTCAACCTGGACGACACGCTGATTACCCTGAAGCTGACACCCAACCGCGCGGATTGCCTGTCGATGCAGGGTTTGGCGCGCGAAGTCGGCGCGATTACGGGCGCGCCGACGCGCTTGCCGCACATTAGCGATGCGCCCGTGCAGATTCAGGACAGCTTGCCGGTGCAGGTGGTGGCAAGCGAAGCCTGCCCGCTCTATCTGGGACGCGTGGTGCGCGGCATCAATGCCCAGGCGCCCACGCCGCTGTGGATGGCGGAGCGGCTGGAGCGCAGCGGGATCCGCCCCTTGCTGGCGCCGGTCGATATCACTAATTACGTGCTGCTCGAGCTGGGTCAGCCGATGCACGCTTTTTCCCTGCCGCGCCTCGAGGGCGGCATCGAGGTGCGGCTGGCCCATGCGGGCGAAAGGCTGGCATTGCTCAACGGCCAGACGGCTGAACTGGCCCCCGACATGCTGGTGATCGCCGATGCCAGTGGGCCGGTCGCGCTGGCCGGCATCATGGGGGGGCTGCCGACCAGTGTGGAAGCCGAAACGGCCGATGTGTTTCTCGAAGCGGCCTTCTTTGCGCCCGCGGCGATTGCCGGGCGCGCGCGCCGTCTGGGCTTGTCCACGGATTCATCGCATCGCTTCGAGCGTGGCGTGGATTTCGGCGCGAGTCGTCAGGCGATGGAGCGCGCAACCGAATTGCTGCTCGATATCTGTGGCGGGCAGGCGGGGCCGATTACCGAAGTGGCGGCGGCCTTGCCCGCGCGCGCGCCGATCACCTTGCGGCTGGCTCGTTTGAAGCGCGTGGTGGGAATCGAGATGGATGCGGATCAGGTCGAGCGCGGCCTGCTCGCGCTGGGGGCGCAGGTTGAGCGGCAGGCGGACCAGTTTGTCGTGACGCCGCCGAGCTTCCGCTTCGACCTGGCGATCGAAGAGGACCTGATCGAAGAGGCGGTACGCCTGTACGGCTACGACAACATTCCCGCCCAGCCGCCGGCCGCGCCTTCGCGCATGCTGCCGCAGGATGAAACCGTGCTGGCCGACGATGTCATCCGGCAGAAAATGGTCGACCTCGATTATCAGGAAGTCATTACCTACAGTTTTGTCGATCCGGCCTGGGAGAGCGGGCTGGATGCCGATGCGCGCCCGCTTCTGCTTGCCAATCCCATCGCCAGCCAGTTGTCGGCGATGCGCACCACCTTGTGGGGCGGCATGCTCGAAACCCTGCGCCACAACCTCAACCGCCAGCAGGAGCGTGTGCGCATTTTCGAAATGGGGCGCGTGTACGCGTCGCTGACCGAGCAGCCGATGAAGCTGGGCGGTCTGGCCTACGGCGACGTGCAGCCGGAGCAGTGGGGAGCGGCCGCGCAGCGAACCGACTTCTTCGATATCAAGGGCGATCTGGAGCGCTTGTTTGGCCATGCGCTGGATACGCGGCGCGGCACCCATCCGGCCCTGCATCCCGGGCAGTCGGCCGAGTTGTGGGTCGACGGTAAGGCAGTGGGCTGGCTGGGGACGCTGCATCCGCGTCTGGTGCAGACGTTCGACTTGCCGGGTGCGCCTGTCCTGTTCGAGATCGACAGCACGGTGCTCGCGCGGCGTAGTGTGCCGCGTCACGCCAGCCTGTCGCGTTTCCCCCTGGTCAGGCGTGATCTGGCCTTCGTTCTGGACGTGAATATTCCAGCCGGAGACTTGCTCTCGGCCCTGCGCGAGGCGGCTTTGCCCCAGGTGCAGTCAATTGAGGTGTTTGACGATTACCGTGGAAAAGGCGTACCCGAAAACCAAAAAAGCCTTGCTATCCGGGTAGTTATGCAAGATACTCAACGCACATTGACGGATCAGGAAGTGGACGATGCAGTGCAGAAACTGGTCGATACCGCGCTCAATCAGTGCAATGCCAGTTTGCGTACTTGATGCGCATTTTTGAAGCCTGTACATCGCCAATTATCAACACGTATGACCACTCTTACCAAAGCTGATCTGGCCGAATTGCTGTTCGAAAAAGTGGGTTTGAACAAGCGCGAGGCGAAAGATGTCGTCGAGTCTTTTTTCGATGAAATACGCCAGTCGCTCGAAAAGGGCGACATCGTCAAATTGTCTGGTTTTGGCAATTTTCAATGCCGGGAAAAACCGCAGCGGCCAGGACGCAACCCCAAAACGGGTGAAGAAATGCCGATCTCTGCGCGTCGTGTGGTGACGTTCCACGCCAGCCAGAAACTCAAATCCCAGGTGGAAGGCGCCCAAGTTGGAACGCCCATCCCGGAGTGAACTCCCGCCGATTCCGGCCAAACGGTATTTCACCATTGGTGAAATGTCGGAGCTGTGCGCAGTCAAAGCCCACGTGCTGCGTTACTGGGAACAGGAATTCACCCAGCTGAGCCCGGTCAAGCGACGGGGCAACCGCCGCTATTACCAGCATCACGAAGTCCTGCTGATTCGCCGTATCCGCGAACTGTTGTATGACGAGGGTTTCACCATCAGTGGCGCGAGGCAGCGCCTTGAACATGAGGCCGGGCTTGGCCCTGAGGCGGCGTCTGCTGCAGCCAAGCCGACTCTGGATGTTGCAGGACTGCGCGCCGAAATTTCCGCGATCCTGAAAATATTGGGCTGATTGGCTTCCGTCGGGAGGCGCTTGTCTGGTAGAATCTCGGGCTTCGTCGGGGCGTAGCGCAGCCTGGTAGCGCACTTGACTGGGGGTCAAGTGGTCGGAGGTTCAAATCCTCTCGTCCCGACCACAAATATAAGAAAGGGCCGGTTCAAACCGGCCCTTTTTCTTTAAAGTGTTCTTTAAGGTGTCGCTTGTTGTCACACCTTGGATGTAACGTTGAGTCGTCACAGTTTGTTGCTGTTTGTTCAATATCAGGAGAGAGTTATGGAACACACCTTGCCCGCACTGCCCTTCGCCATGGATGCGCTCGCACCGCACATGTCCAAGGAAACCTTCGAATACCACTACGCCAAGCACCATCAGGCCTACGTCACCAACCTGAACAACCTGATCAAGGGCACCGACTTCGAGAGCAAGTCGCTTGAGGACATCATCAAGAGCGCGCCTGCTGGCGGCGTCTACAACAACTCCGCCCAGGTGTGGAACCACACCTTCTTCTGGAACTGCCTGACCCCCAACGGCGGCGGTGCACCAAGCGGCGCGCTGGCGGATGCCATCAACGCCAAGTGGGGCAGCTTCGACGCATTCAAGACCGCTTTCCAGACCAGCGCCGTCGGCAACTTC
>JAGVGD010000080.1 GCA_020057245.1 Thiobacillus sp.
CCGGTGCGGGCCGACATGGTGGCGCATCCGCGTGATTACCCCTGGTCGAGCTATCGTTTCAACGCGCTGGGTGAAACGGGAAAGAACGCGGACTGGCTGACGCCGCATTCGGAGTATGAGCGGCTGGGGCACGATGCTGCTGAACGGCAGGGGGCGTATCGGCAGTTGTTCCGGGCGGCTATTTCAAAAGATGAGCTGACAGCAATCCGGGAATGCACGCACAAGGGCTGGGCGCTGGGGAGCGAACGATTCAGGGAACAGATCGAGCGGCTTACCAACAGGCGGACTGCTTCGAAAGGAATTGGCAGGCCGAGGCATGAAAGCCGCGATGTTTAATCGCGTTCATTCTGTTGAGTGTGTGCGATAGAACATCCCTTGCTTAAGCACGTTACAGACTGAATCAGTCACAGGCCGGTGTTAGAATCGGTGACATGTCAGATGTCCGCTTTTACACCATGAATTTCCTGCGTATTTTGCCCCTCCGGCATGGAGACTTCCGCTGATGCGCATCCTGCTTTCCAATGACGATGGTTACTTTGCCCCCGGCCTGGCTGCGCTCGCGCAGGCCCTCGCGCCGCTGGCTGACATTACCGTGGTGGCGCCCGAGCGCGACCGCAGCGGCGCTTCCAATTCGCTGACGCTGGACCGTCCCTTGCTGCTGCGTCAGGCGCCGAGCGGCTTTTATTACGTCAACGGCACGCCGACCGATTGCGTGCATCTGGCGGTCACCGGCATGCTCGACCACCTGCCCGACATGGTGATTTCCGGCATCAATCACGGTGCCAACATGGGCGATGACACGATTTATTCCGGCACGGTCGCCGCTGCCACCGAAGGCTATTTGCTCGGGATCCCATCGATTGCGGTCTCGCTCGCCAGTCACAATGCCCAGCATTTCGATACCGCCGCGCAGGTGGTGGCGGATCTGGTGCGGCGCATCCAGGCGCAGCCACCGACCGAGCCGATGCTGCTCAATGTCAATGTGCCGGATTGCAGCTGGGACGAGCTCGATGGCATTCAGGTCACCCGGCTCGGCAAGCGCCACAAGGCCGAATCGGTGGTCAAGACCACCAACCCGCGCGGCCAGACCGTGTACTGGGTGGGCGCGGCCGGGGCCGCGGCCGATGCGGGCGCCGGCACCGATTTCTTTGCCGTGGCGCAAGGCCAGGTGTCGATCACGCCGCTGCAAATGGATCTGACCCGCTACAACCAGATGGATAGCGTGAACACATGGCTGAAACCATGAATTCCCGCGCTGGTATCGGTATGACCTCGGCGCGCACGCGCGGCCGCATGGTCGAACGCCTGCGCGAGTTGGGCATCAAGGACGAAATGGTGCTGTCAGCCATGGGCGAGGTGCCGCGTCATCTGTTTGTGGACCAGGCGCTGGAGTCGCGCGCTTACGAAGATACGGCGCTGCCGATCGGCTTCGGGCAGACGATTTCCAATCCCCATATCGTGGCGCGGATGGCCGAGCTGGCGCGCCATGGCGAAGCCGGTCATGGACGTCAACTCGGGCGTGTGCTGGAAATCGGCCTGGGCTGCGGTTATCAGGCCACGGTGCTGGCCAAGCTGGCACGCGAAGTGGTATCGATGGAACGCATTGCCGCGCTGGTCGGCAAGACCCGGGTGCGGCTGCGCGAGCTGCGCGTCAACAACGTCAAGCCCAAACATGGCGACGGCATGAACGGCGCCAAGGATTTCGCGCCTTTCGATGCCATCGTGATTGCAGCGGCGTTCGGCGAGGTGCCGCAAGCGCTGCTGCCGCAGCTTGCCGACGGCGCTCGGCTGGTGATGCCGCTGGGCAACCAGACCCAGACGCTGTGCGTGGTGGAACGTCAGGGCGATACCTATACCGAACGCTTGCTGGAAGGGGTGAAATTCGTGCCCCTGCTGCCGGGGGTCGCGTGATCCGGGCAGCGAACTGGCTGGCGGGCATGGCATTCGGCCTGATTGTGCTGGGTCTGGGCGGCTGCGCGTCGAGCGGCACTGCGCCGGTGAGCGAGCGCACCGCCAGTTCCGCAAGCAGCAGCAAGCCCGCCGCCGCGCGCCCGCGCACGCCACAAATCGCTCCTTCCACCACGGGCCGTCATACCGTGCAGCGCGGCGACACCCTGTATGCCATCGCCTTTGCCAACGGCCTGGATTACCGCGATGTCGCGCGCTGGAACCGGATTGAATCGGTCGACCGCATTTTCGTCGGCCAGGAATTGCGGCTGACGGCACCGCCGGGCGCAGTGGAAATCCAGCCGCTGGACGATGATCCCATGCCGAGCGCACAGCCGCTGACGGATCCGGTGGTATTGAAAACCCCGCAGGCGGTGTTGCTGCCGTATTCGGAAGCCAATTGGGCGCAGGTCAATACGCCTCCGGCAGCGCTGGCGGCGAAACCGCCTGTGGTCAAAACAGTGCCGGTTGCAGCCTCCACACCCTCGCCCCCTGTACCCGCTGCACCTGTCGCCCCTGCGGCAACGGTCGGCGACTGGGTATGGCCGGCCGAAGGCACGCTGGCCGGACGCTTCGGCGCGGCGGGCGGCAAGGGCATCGACATCGTCGGCGCGCGCAATACGCCGGTGATCGCGACCGCCCCAGGCAAAGTGGTTTACAGCGGCAGCGGCCTGCGCGGCTATGGCAAGCTGCTGATCATCAAGCACGCGGGCGAGTTTCTTTCGGCCTATGCGCACAACGAAAGCATCCTGGTGAAGGAAGGCGACAGTGTGACGGCCGGCCAGAAAATCGCCCTGATGGGCGACAGTGATTCCGACCGGGTCGAACTGCATTTTGAGATACGCCGTTACGGCAAACCGCTCGATCCCCTTGTTTACCTGCCGGAGCGTTCATGAGCCAGGAACCCAGCGACGAATCCGAAGAGTCGGCAGACCTGCCGCTCGACGAGCCGGAAGAAGCCGAACACGCCGCCGTCGACAGCGTGGAGGAACTGGCTTCGGCCATTCTGGGCGAGTCACAGGTGGACGTCACCCAGCTCTACCTCAACGAAATCGGCAAGTCGCCGCTGCTGACGGCGGTTGAGGAGGCCGCGCTCGCCCGGCGCGTGGTGCAGGGCGATTTCGAGGCGCGCCAGATCATGATCGAGCGCAACCTGCGGCTGGTGGTCAACATCGCCAAGCACTACGCCAACCGTGGGCTGACCCTGCTCGACCTGGTGGAGGAGGGCAATCTCGGCCTGATCCATGCGCTGGAAAAATTCGATCCCGAGCGCGGCTTCCGTTTTTCGACCTATGCCACCTGGTGGATCCGCCAGAACATCGAGCGCGCGATCATGAACCAGTCGCGCACCATCCGGCTGCCGGTGCATATCATCAAGGAACTCAACATCTACCTGCGCGCCAAGCGCCATCTCGAAACCCATGGCATCAGCGATGCCACGATGGAAGACATTGCCGCACTGACCAGCCATCCGATCGAGGACGTGCGGCGCATCATGCAGCTGAACGAACGCGTCACCTCGCTTGATGCGCCGCTCGACATCGACCCGACGCTGTCGCTGGGCGAGGCGATTGCCGACGACAACGCCCACTTGCCGGACGAAATGCTCCAGCTCGAGGAAATCGGCCATCACGTGACCGAGTGGATGTCGCAGCTGAACGACAAGCAGCGCTGGGTGATCGAACGACGCTTCGGCCTGAACGGCCTGGAAACCTGCACGCTCGAAGACCTGGCGAGCGAACTGCAGGTGACGCGCGAACGCGTGCGGCAAATCCAGATGGAGTCCCTGCGCATCCTGCGGCAACTGCTGCGGCGGCGCGGCATGTCCAAAGACCAGTTGTTCTGACACCATGCCGCAAGCTGATCAAACGGGCGGCCGCGCGATGCCGGAGTGGGAGAAGATCGACACCGTCTTTCTCGACATGGACGGCACCCTGCTCGACCTCTACTTCGACAACCACTTCTGGCGCGAGCACATGCCGCGCCGCTACGCCGAATACCACGGTCTCGACGAGGCGGTGGCGCAGGCGCATCTGGATACGCATTACGAACGTCATGCCGGCACGCTCAACTGGTATTGCCTGGATTTCTGGGCCAGCGAACTCAACCTCGATATCGTTCAGCTGAAGCAGGAAGTCGCCCACCTGATCGCCGTGCGTCCGGACGTGCCGGCCTTCCTGCAGGCGGTGCGGGCATCCGGCAGGCGCATCACGATGGTGACCAACGCACACCCCAAGAGCCTCGGTCTGAAAATGCGCGAAACCGGCCTCGACGCCCATTTCGATGCGCTGATTTCGTCGCATCAGATCGGCATGCCCAAGGAACACCCGGATTTCTGGCAGGCCTTGCAGGCGGTCGAGCCGTTCGACAAGGCCCGCACCCTGTTCGTCGACGACAGCCTGCCGGTACTCAACAGCGCGCGCGCCTACGGCATCGCCCACCTGCTGGCTATCTGCAATCCCGATTCAAGCCAGCCGCACAAGGACTGTGCCGACTTTGTCGCGATCGAGAGTTTTGCGCAGGTGATGCCGGGCGCGTAAAGCGCCGCTTGCCCATTCCTTTTTATTCAAGCAGCCCCTTTCCGGAAATTCCACATGAACCCCACGCAGCATGACCTGACCCAAACCACGCTGGCCGTCCTGTTTATCGGCATCCTGATTGCCGCGTCTTTCTGGATCGTTCGACCGTTCCTGTCGGCGCTGATCTGGGCGACGATGGTGGTGGTGGCGACCTGGCCGGTGATGCTCAAGGTTCAGGCCCGGCTGGGCGGCAAGCGTTCGCTTGCGGTCATCGTGATGTCGCTCAGCCTGCTGTTGGTGTTGCTGATCCCGATGTCCGCAGCGATCGTGACCCTGGTGGACAACTCCGACCGCATCGTTGGCTGGTCGAAATGGCTGGCCGAGACCCAGGTGCCGCCGCCGCCGGACTGGGTTGCCGGCGTGCCGCTGATCGGCGACAAGCTGCAACAGTTCTGGCTGCAATTCGTTGCCGACGGCCTGCAGGATTTCGCCGTCAAGCTCGCGCCCTATGCCAAGGACATCACCAGCTGGTTCGTCGCGGAAGTCGGCAGCTTCGGCATGCTGTTCTTCCAGTTTCTGCTCACCGTGGTCATTGCTGCGATTCTGTATGCGGGCGGCGAGTCGACCGCCGCCTGGATCAAGCAGTTCGGCATGCGGCTGGCGGGAGACAAGGGCGTGAATGCCGTCGTGCTGGCGGGCCAGGCGATCCGCGGCGTGGCCCTGGGCGTGGTGGTGACGGCGCTGGTGCAATCGATACTGGGCGGCATCGGGCTGGCCATCGCCGGCCTGCCGATGGTGGCCGTGCTGACGGCGCTGATGTTCATGCTGAGCATTGCCCAGCTCGGGCCGGTTCTGGTTCTGGCACCGGCCGTCGCCTGGCTGTACTGGAGCGGCGACGCCGCATGGGGCACGTTCCTGCTGGTATGGACGCTGGTGGTCGGCAGCCTGGACAATATTCTGCGTCCTTATCTGATCAAGAAAGGCGCAGACCTGCCCTTGTTGCTGATCTTTGCCGGCGTGATTGGCGGCTTGATCAGTTTCGGTCTGGTCGGCATCTTCGTCGGTCCGGTGGTGCTCGCGGTGACCTATACGCTGATCGATTCGTGGGTGCGGCGGGATGGCGCCATAAGCTGAAGCCGGCAGCTGTCGCATCCGGCAATAAAAACGCGCCATACAAGGCGCGTTTTTTATTGCCTGTCGCAGGCGTGTCAGTCGTCGGCGCCCGCGGTGGTGTTGAAACCTGCATCCACATAGGTGATTTCGCCGCTGATGCCCGAAGCCAGATCGGACAGCAGGAAGGCGGCCGCATTGCCGACTTCATGAATGGTGACGTTGCGGCGCAGCGGGGCGTTCTTCGCCACCAGATCGAGCTTTTCGTTGAACTTGGCAATGCCGGAAGCGGCCAGCGTCTTGATCGGTCCGGCCGATACCGCGTTGACGCGGATGCCTTTGGGGCCGAGGCTTTGCGCCATGTAATACACGCTGGATTCGAGGCTGGCCTTGGCCAGGCCCATCACGTTGTAGTTGGGCACCGAACGCACTGCGCCGAGATAGGTCAGGGTGAGCAGGGCGGCGTTGCGGCCTTCCATCATCGGCAGTGCGGCCTTGGCCAGTGCAGCAAAGCTGTAGGAGCTGATGTCGTGGGCGATGCGGAAGTTTTCACGGGTGACCGAGGACAGATAGTCGTCGGCCAGCGCTTCCTTCGGTGCGAAGGCGATCGAATGCAGCAAACCGTCGAGGCCGTCCCAATGCTTGCCGAGTTCGACGAACAGCGCGTTGATTTCGTCGTCGCTGCCGACATCGCACGGGAACACCAGATCGGAGCCGAACTCCTGGGCGAATTCAGCGACGCGATCCCTGATGCGCTCGCCCTGGTAGGTAAAGGCAAGCTCGGCGCCTTCGCGCTTGCAGGCGGCGGCAACGCCATAGGCAATGGAGCGGTTGGAAATCACACCGGTAATCAGCAAACGTTTTCCTGCAAGAAAGCCCATGATGGTCTCGAAAAGTTGGGTAGGCCGCGATTATAACGGCTGACGTTAGCGGTGGGCTTGGGTAAACTCGCGGCATGACGCGTATGGGCATATCCCTGCTGGGCACGATCCTGTTCGCCACGACCCTGTTCACCACGGCGAGCCTGCTGACGGGGTGTTCCGACAGCTGGAATTCCCCCTATCCCGGCAGCGCGAAGCAGACGAAGACGGTCTACAGCGCCTTCTCCGAGCGCCCCAAGCATCTCGATCCGGCGCGTTCCTACAGCTCGAACGAAGTCGAATTCACCGGCCAGATTTACGAGCCGCCGCTGCAATACCACTTTCTTAAACGCCCCTACACGCTGATTCCGCTGACGGCCGAGGCGGTGCCGAAGCCGCGTTTTTACGATGCGGCAGGCAAAGCCTTGCCAGACGATGCACCGTCGGCCGCGATTGCCGAAAGCATGTACGAGATTCATATTCGCCCCGGCATTCGCTACCAACCGCATCCGGCGTTTGCGCGCGACGAAGCGGGGCGCTACCGCTACCACGCACTGGATGCCGCGGCGCTGGCGGACAAGACCACGCTCGCCGATTTTGCCCATACGGGCACCCGCGAACTCACCGCGGCCGACTATGTGTACCAGATCAAGCGGCTGGCGCACCCCGGACTCAGCTCGCCGATTTTTGGGTTGATGAGCGAGCACATCGTCGGCCTGAAAGAACTGGGCGCCACGCTGGAGCAGGCCGCCAGGGCCAGACCGGATGCGGTGCTGAATCTGAACGATTACCCGCTGGCCGGCGCCGAAGTGGTCGACCGCACCACCTACCGCATACGCATCAAGGGCAAATACCCGCAGTTCATCTACTGGCTCGCGATGCCGTTTTTTGCACCGGTGCCGTGGGAAGCCGAAGCCTTCTTTGCCCAGCCTGGCATGGCCGACCGCAACCTCACGCTGGACTGGCAACCGGTCGGCACCGGGCCGTTCTACCTGGCGGAAAACGATCCCAACCGCCGCATGGTGCTGAAAAAGAACCCGTATTTCCACGGCGAATCCTATCCCGCCGACGGCGATGCGGCCGACCGCCAGGCCAACTTGCTGGCCGACGCCGGCAAGCCCCTGCCGCTGGTGGACGAGGCGATATTCAGTCTGGAAAAGGAAACCATTCCGTACTGGAGCAAGTTCATGCAGGGCTATTACGACAGCTCCGGCATCAGCTCCGACAGCTTCGACCAGGCGGTGCAGTTTTCCGCCCGCGGCGAGCCGCAACCCACCGACAGCATGCGCGACAAGAACATCCACCTCATCACCACGGTGGCCGCGTCGATCTGGTACGTCGGCTTCAACATGCTCGACCCGGTGGTCGGCGGACTTGGTGCGGATCGCCAGAAGCTGCGGCAGGCGCTGTCCATCGCCTTCGACTACGACGAGTTCATTTCGATTTTCCTCAACGGCCGGGGCATTCCCGCGCAGGGGCCGATTCCACCGGGCCTGTTCGGCTATGTAGAAGGCGTGGCCGGCCTCAACCCCTATGTCTATCAAGCGCGCGGCAAGCAGATCGTGCGGCGCCCGCTCGCGGATGCGAAAAAACTGCTGGCCGAGGCGGGCTATCCCAATGGCCGTCACGCCAAAACCGGCGAGCCGCTGGTGCTGTACTTCGACACCATGGCGAGCGGCCCGGACGCCAAGTCGCGCCTCGACTGGATGAAAAAGCAGCTCGACAAGCTGGGCGTGCAGCTGGTGGTGCGCGGCACCGACTACAACCGCTTCCAGGACAAGATCCGCAAGGGCAACGCGCAACTGTTCGAATGGGGCTGGAACGCCGATTACCCCGATCCGGAAAACTTCTTCTTCCTGCTCTACGGCCCGCACAAAAAGGTCGGCACCGGCGGCGAAAATGCCGCCAACTACGATAACCCCGAGTTCAACCGCCTGTTCGAACAGATGAAGGATATGGACAACGGCCCTGCGCGTCAAAAAGTGATCGACGCTATGCTGGAGATCGTGCGCCGCGACGCGCCCTGGATCTATGCCTATTACCCCAAGTCCTTCGGCCTGCGTCACGGCTGGGTGCATAACGTCAAACCCAATCTGATGGCGAACAACACCCTCAAATATCGCCGCGTCGATCCCGCATTGCGCGAGCGCCAGCGCGAAGCCTGGAACCAGCCGGTGCTGTGGCCGATTGCGCTGATGCTGGGCGGGCTGATTGCCCTGATTGCGCCGGCGGCGATCGCCTGGCGGCGACGTGAAAGGACGACTGCCTGATGTTCGCCTACCTGCTGCGCCGCGTGCTGTACGCCATCCCGATCCTGATCGGGGTGAACCTGCTGACCTTCGCGCTGTTCTTCGTCGTCAACACGCCGGACGACATGGCGCGGCTGCAACTCGGCGCCAAGCATGTGACGCCGGAAGCGATCGAGCGCTGGAAATCCGAGCACGGCTACGACAAGCCGCTGCTGATCAATCAGGCAGCCGAGGGCCGCGCGCAGTTCACCGACACGATCTTCTTCCAGCATTCGGCCGCGATGTTCGTATTCGAGTTCGGCAAGGGCGACGACGGCCGCGACATCGGCACCGAGATCAGGAACCGCATGGGGCCGAGCCTGGCGATTGCGCTGCCGGTGTTCGTGATCGGTCTGCTGGTCAACATCACCTTCGCCCTGCTGATGGTGTTTTTCCGCGCCACCTATCTCGACCTGTGGGGGGTGGTGCTGTGCGTGGTGCTGATGTCGATTTCGGGCCTGTTCTACATCATCGCCGGGCAGTACTTCATCGCCTCGCTGTGGAAGCTGCTGCCGATCTCGGGGTTTGCCGGCGGCATCAACGGCCTGCCGTTCATTCTGCTGCCGGTGCTGGTCAGCGTGGTGGCGGGCATCGGCGGCGGATCGCGGTGGTACCGCACCATCTTCATCGAGGAAATCGGCAAGGACTACGTGCGCACGGCGCGCGCCAAGGGCCTGTCCGAGCTGCGCGTGCTGTTCCGCCACGTGCTGAAGAACGGCATGATCCCGATCCTCACCGGCGCGGTGGTGGTGATCCCCACGCTGTTCATGGGCAGCCTCATCACTGAATCCTTCTTCGGCATTCCTGGCCTGGGCAGCTACACCATCGACGCGATCCAGGCGCAGGATTTTGCCGTGGTGCGGGCGATGGTGTTCCTCGGCTCGGTGCTGTACATCGTCGGCCTGATCCTCACTGATCTTTCCTATTCGTGGGTCGATCCGCGGGTGCGCCTGCAATGAGTATGACTTTCATGGACATCCAGCCTGTCATTCTGTGGACCGATGGCCTGATTTTCGCGTTGCTGGCGGGCGTGCTCGTGCTGGCCTGGGGCATCAGCCGCCAGGAACACCTGCGTGCGCCGTGGGCGGCGGTGGGACGGCGGCCGATGGCGATGGGGGCGGCGCTGGTGCTGGGGGTGTTCGTGGTGATCGGCCTGCTCGACTCACTGCATTACCGCGAAAAGCTGGCCGACAGCCCGGTAGACAAGCCGCAATACTCGGTCGAGGTCTTGTCCGCATTCGATGCGCTGGTGGGCACGCTGCGCACCCGGCACGAAAAAACCTATTCCGCGCCGCTGGCGATGCACCTGTATGCCAAGGAATTCGTCGACCACGATGGCCAGGCGGTGCGCGCGTATCCGCGCCTGCAATTTGGCGGCGCGCATCTGCGCGATGCCGCCGAACGGCGACCGGATCTTGTCCGGCGCAGCGCCATCGGCATGGCGCAGGGACTGGCGGCAAGCCTGCTGCTGTTCGGCGTGCTGGCAGCCTGGCGAGCGCGCCGCACGCAGGTGTCGCTGGGCGAATGGCTGACGCGCTGGGGCGAAGGCCGTCTCGGCTGGCCGGGGCGCACGCTGGTCTGCATGGCGACGCTGCTGTTGATGCTGGCCGGCGTGCTGGCGCATCTGGCGGCGGGCTATCACGTGTTCGGCACCGACAAGGTGGGGCAGGACGTGCTCTATATCACGCTGAAAAGCATCCGCACCGGGCTGGTGATCGGCACGCTCACCACCCTGGTGACGCTGCCATTGGCGATCAGTCTCGGCATCGCAGCCGGCTATTTCCGCGGCTGGGTGGATGACGCCATCCAGTATGTCTACACCGTGCTCAATTCGATCCCCGGCGTGTTGCTGATCGCGGCGGCGGTGCTGATCGTGCAGGGCTACATCGAATCCAACCCCGAGCTGTTCGACAACGCTGCTGCGCGCGCCGATGTGCGCCTGCTGGCGCTTTGCCTGATCATGGGGATGACCAGCTGGACCGGACTGGCCAGACTATTACGCGGCGAGGCGCTCAAGCTGTCGACGCTGGATTACGTCGATGCCGCGCGCGCGTTCGGCGTCTCCCACGGTCGCATCCTCAGCCGCCACATCTTCCCCAATGTGTTCCACCTGGTGCTGATCGCCATCGTGCTGGATTTTTCCGGTCTGGTGCTGGCCGAGGCGGTACTGTCCTATGTCGGTGTCGGCGTCGACCCCAGCATGCATAGCTGGGGCAACATGATCAACGGCGCACGGCTGGAGTTGGCGCGCGAGCCGACCGTATGGTGGCAGCTCGGCGCGGCGTTCACCTTCATGTTCACTCTGGTACTGGCGGCCAACCTGTTTGCTGACGGCGTGCGCGATGCCTTCGATCCGCGCCGGGAGAGCGGACGATGAGCCGCTTGCTGCAGGTCGACCAGCTCGCCGTCGAAATCGGTGCGGTGCGCATCGTCGACGGCGTGTCGTTCCACATCGACGCGGGTGAAACCTACGCGCTGCTGGGCGAATCGGGCTGCGGTAAATCGATGACGGCACTGTCCCTGATGCGCTTGCTGCCGGACGGCGGGCGGATTGCCGCAGGCAGCGTGCGTCTGGACGGCGAAAATATCCTGGCCTTGCCCGAGTCGGCGATGCGGCGCGTGCGCGGCGGCGGCCTCGCCATGGTGTTCCAGGAGCCGATGCTGGCCTTGAATCCGGTGATCAAGGTGGGCGAGCAGATCGGCGAGGCGCTGGGCCTGCATCAGGGCTTGCGCGGTCAGGCGATGACTGCTGCCGCCCGCGCGCTGCTCGATGCCGTGGGGGTGCCGGACGCGGCGCGACGGCTCGACAGCTATCCGTTCGAACTGTCGGGCGGCCTGCGCCAGCGGGTGATGATCGCGATGGCGCTGGCCGGCCAGCCCAAACTGCTGATCGCCGACGAACCGACCACGGCGCTCGATGTGACCATGCAGGCGCAAGTGCTCGACGTGCTGCGTCAACTGCGTGCGGAACGCCGCATGGGCATGCTGTTGATCACCCACGACCTCGGCGTGGTGGCAGAAAATGCCGACCGGGTAGGGGTGATGTACGCCGGCGAACTGGTGGAGGAGGGCGCACGCGCAGACTTCTTCGCCACGCCGCAGCATCCTTACAGCCGCATGTTGTTCGATGCCCTGCCGCGCCCTGGCGACGGCGGGCGGCTCACCACGATTCCCGGCCAGGTGCCGCGGCTCGATGCCCCGCTGCACGGTTGCCGCTTCGCGCCGCGTTGCCCGTTTGCCATTGCACGTTGCCGTCTGGAATCCCCGCAGTGGCAGGACATCAACGATCAGCGGGTGCGCTGCCA
>JAGVGD010000163.1 GCA_020057245.1 Thiobacillus sp.
ATTCTGGTGATGGATCATGGCCAGATCGTCGAAGCCGGAACCCACGCCGAATTGTTGCAACATGAAGCGGGGCATTACTCGCGCCTGCATCGGCTGCAAGCAGGATGACTCAAGCGGGGGTGTGGGTTTTAAGCCAATCCTTGAGCGCGGCGTCGAGCCGGGTTTGCCAGCCGTCGCCCGTCGCGCGGAACGGTGCGACGACCTCGGGCGAGAGCCGGATGGTGATGCGTTCCTTCGTTGGCGCTTTTTGCGCGCCGCGCGTGCGCGACGACAACACAGCTTGCAGGGATTCGGGCAGACCGGAGAAGGGCACAGCGCGTTTGAAATCTTCGGCAGTCCATTCCGGGTTGTCGTCGTCGATTAAATCAGGTTTGGGTTTGCGATTCATAAAGCATTACCTCACGTTGATTAGCCTTGCGAAAACTGATGATCCGAATGCCATCGGGAAGGCCGATAAATACCAGCGCGTGCAAACGTCCATCCAGATACCCCAGTGCTCGGAAACGAGCTTCGCCATAATTCCGCCGGTTATCCACGGTGATGGCTGCGGTTTCAAATGCGAAAGCCGCCGCCCGCTCAAACGACAAGCCCCGCTCGCGAATATTCCGTTTGTTTTTAGCCGGATCGAATTCGATGCGCATAGCCGTGATTGTATGTACAAAATAATAACCGGACAAGCTCCGAAAATACTATGTTGAAACGCCAAGCTTTCGCCGACCTGCTCCAACGCTACGCCAAAATCTTCCGCCACGCCTGGTCGCAGCGGAAAGAAACGGACGCCCCCGTCCTGCAGCCCCACGAAGCCCAGTTTCTGCCCGCTGCGCTGGCCTTGCGCGACACGCCGGTGCATCCGGCCCCGCGCATCACGCTGTGGCTCATCATGGCGTTTGCCCTGATTGCGTTGCTGTGGGCGATCTTTGGCCGCATTGACGTGGTGGCTACCGCTGTTGGCAAGATCATCCCCAACGACCGTACCAAAGTTATCCAGCCGATGGAAACTGCCGTGGTCAAGGCCATTCACGTGCGCGACGGCCAGGCAGTCAAACTGGGCCAGCTGCTGATCGAGCTTGATGCCACCAGCGCCGCCGCCGACAGCGAACGGCTGCGTAACGAAGCCATGGCCGCGCGGCTGGAGGCACTACGTGCGCAAGCCCTGCTGGCGTCGCTGGCAAACGGCACCACGCCGGAGCTGCAAGCACTGGACGGTGTCGATCCCACCCGTCTGCTCGCCGAGCAAAGCCAGGCCTCCGGCCAGCACCAGGAATACCAGGCCCGCCAGCAGCAATTGCAGGACGAGATCATCCGTCGACGGGCTGAACTCCAGACCACCCAGGAACAGGTCACCAAACTCGAACAAACCGCGCCCATCGCCCGCCAGCGTGCACAGGATTACCAGAAGCTGGTGAAGGAAAACTTCATTTCCCAGCACGGTTACCTGGAACGCGAACAGGCGCGCATCGAACAGGAACAGGATTTGGCCAGCAGCCGCTCCAAAGTTATGGAAATCCGTGCCGCACTGACTGAGGTACAACAACAGCAAGCCACCCTCGCCGCCGAGACGCGCCGCCAGCTACTGGATCAGCTCAACCTGGCCGCACAAAAGGCCGCCTCGCTGGAACAGGAATGGGTCAAGGCCGACCAGCGCGGCCGCTTGATGCGCATGGTCGCGCCCGTCGCAGGTACCGTCCAGCAGCTCGCCGTCAGCACCGTCGGCGGCGTCGTCACCCCGGCCCAGCCCCTGATGGTGATTGTCCCCAAAGACAACGTGCTTGAAGTCGAAGCCATGCTGCCGAACAAGGACATCGGTTTCGTGAACCCCGGGCAGGATGCCGAAGTAAAGGTGGAAACCTTTCCGTTCACCAAATACGGCACCTTGCACGGCAAGATCACCCAAGTGTCATCCGATGCAATCCAGGATGAGAAGCTGGGGCTGATTTACTCGACACGGGTAAAACTGAATAAAGACACCATCCAGGTAGAAAACAAGGCCGTGAGGCTTAGTCCCGGGATGGCGGTAACGGTCGAGGTCAAGACAGGCACACGGCGGGTGATCGAGTATTTCCTGAGTCCGTTGATGCAGGTGACGAGCGAGAGCTTGCGGGAACGGTAATCAGGACCATGCAACACGTCTAAATCTTCAGTAGGCGTTGATATAAAAGCCCTATCCCACTACAATGCCCGGCTGTTCGAAATGGTTCGGACAAATTCGCACACCTGTCGTTAAAGGGTGGCGTCGCGATTCACGGAACGCGTCGCTGCTGACGGGTGGAGGCTTAACCCTTTAGGAGTCATTGCAATGTCCTCAGTCACAATGCGTCAAATGCTGGAAGCCGGTGTCCATTTCGGTCACCAGACCCGTTTCTGGAACCCCAAGATGGCGCCGTTCATCTTCGGCCATCGCAACAAAATTCATATCGTGAACCTGGAAAAATCGCTGCCGATGTTCCAGGACGCACAAAAATTCGTCCGTCAGCTGACCGCCAACAAGGGCACCGTTCTGTTCGTGGGCACCAAGCGTGCCGCGCGCGAGATCGTGCGTGAAGAAGCCGAACGCGCTGGTATGCCTTATGTCGACAACCGCTGGCTGGGTGGCATGCTGACGAACTTCAAGACGGTCAAGCAGTCGATCAAGCGCCTGAAGGATCTGGAAGTGTCGCTGGCTGAGCCGGGTCGTTTGTCGAAGAAGGAAATCCTTACGGTGCAGCGCGAAGCCGACAAGCTGAACCGCAGCCTGGGTGGTATCCGCGACATGAACGGCCTGCCGGACGCCATTTTCATCATCGACGTCGGTTACCAGAAGGGTACCGTGGTCGAGGCCAAGAAGCTGGGCATTCCGGTGATCGGCGTGGTCGACACCAACAACAGCCCGGAAGGCGTGGCTTATGTGGTGCCCGGCAACGATGACTCGGCTCGTGCGATTCGTCTGTACGCTCGCGGCATGGCCGATGCGGCGCTGGAAGGCCGCGCTCAGATCCTCGGTGAAATCACCGGTGGCGAAGAGTTCGTCGAAGTGGAAGAAGAAGGCGACGCAGCCGCTGAATAAACGCGACGCGCCGTAACATCGCCGGAATAGATTTTCGGCGGCATGTATCTGAGGAGGGGCGTTGGCCCCTCTTTCTGCATGAGCTGACCGATTTGCTGTATTTAATTTATTAGGGAGTAGGAAGATGGCTGAAATCACTGCAAGCATGGTTAAAGAGCTGCGCGAGAAAACCGACGCGCCGATGATGGATTGCAAAAAAGCGCTGTCGGAAGCCGAAGGCGATATGCAGAAAGCAGAAGAAATCCTGCGCGTGCGTTTCGGCAACAAGGCCGCCAAGAGCGCCGGCCGCGTGGCGGCTGAAGGCGTGGTGACCATCGCCATCAGTGCTGACGGCAAGTCGGCTGCGATGATTGAAGTCAACTGCGAAACCGACTTTGTGGCGAAGAACGACGATTTCCTGGCGCTGTCCAATGCGCTGGCCAAAATGGTGCTGGAGCAGAATCCGGCTGACGTGGCTGCGCTGTCCGCGCTGGCTTACAACGGTTCCACGGTGGAAGCGGTGCGTACCGAACTGGTCGGCAAGATGGGCGAGAACATGTCGGTGCGCCGTTTTGAGCGCCTGACCGGCCAGGGCAAGTTCGCCAGCTACATTCACAGCGGCAAGATCGGCGTGCTGGTCGACGTCAGCGGCGACGAAGCGTTGGCGCGTGATATCGCCATGCACATTGCCGCGTCCAAGCCGAAGTCACTGGATGCCTCCGGCGTGCCGCAGGCGCTGCTGGACATGGAGCGCCGTGTTGCGATCGAGAAGGCCAAGGAAGCCGGCAAGCCGGAAGCCATGCTGGACAAGATCGCCGAAGGCACGGTGCAAAAGTACCTGAAGGAAGTCACCCTGCTGTCGCAGGCCTTCGTCAAGGACGACAAGCAAACCGTCGAGCAGGTGCTGAAGTCGAAGAACTCGCAGTGCCATGGCTTCACCATGTATGTGGTGGGCGAGGGCATCGAGAAGAAAGTGACCGACTTCGCGGCTGAAGTCGCTGCCGCCTCCAAGGTCTGACCGCGATGGCGCAGGCGCGTCGCATATTGTTGAAACTCTCCGGCGAGGCGCTGGGGGCGGATGCGTTCGGTTATCACGCGGAGACGCTGGCGGGTTTTGTCGGGCAGATTCGCGAAGTGGTCGAACTGGGCGTGCAGGTCGGCATCGTCGTCGGCGGCGGCAACCTGTTTCGCGGGGCGACCGGCGCGCTGTCCGGCATGGACCGCGCAACGGCCGACTCGATGGGCATGCTGGCCACGGTGATGAATGCGCTGGCGCTGAAGGATGCGCTGGTGCGTGCCGGGGTGCCGGCGCGGGTGCAGACGGCCGTGGCGATCACGCACGTGGGCGAAGCCTTCGAGCGCGACACGGCCCTGCGTCACCTGGAATCGGGCAGCGTGGTGATTTTCGGCGGCGGAACGGGCAACCCGTTTTTCACCACCGATACGGCAGCGGCGCTGCGTGGCGCTGAAATCGGCGCTGACCTGCTGCTGAAGGCGACCAAGGTCGATGGCGTGTACACCGCCGATCCGAAAAAGGATGCAACAGCGACACGCTATGCCAGCCTGAGCTTCGACGAGGCGATCCGCAACAACCTGGCCGTGCTCGACACGGCTGCGTTCGCCCTGTGCCGCGAGCAGAAACTGCCGCTGGTCGTGTTCGATATTTTCAAACCGGGCGCCCTGAAGCGTGTGGTGATGGGCGAAGACGAAGGGACGCGCGTCACGCCTTGAACGCGCTTTACGAAGGAAGGAAACACAATGGCTGAAATGACGATTGCGGAAATCAAACAGTCTGCCGAGCAGAAAATGGGCAAGTCGCTGGAGTCGCTGAAAAACGATTTGGCGAAAGTGCGCACCGGGCGCGCGCATACCGGCATCCTCGATCATGTGATGGTGGATTATTACGGCAGCCCGACTGCCGTGCCGCAGGTGGCAAACGTGTCGCTGGTGGACAGCCGCACCCTGGGTGTGCAGCCCTATGAAAAAAACATGATCGGCAAGATCGAAAAAGCGATTCGCGACGGCGATCTTGGCCTTAATCCGGCCACGCACGGCGACATCATCCGCGTGCCGATGCCCTCGCTGACCGAAGAGCGCCGCCGCGATCTGATCAAGGTGGTGCGTGGCGAGGCTGAAACGGCCCGCGTCGCGATGCGTAATATCCGTCGCGATGCCAACGGCGCAGTCAAGGACATGGTCAAGGCCAAAACGGCGACCGAGGACGAAGACCGCCGTACCCAGGACGAAGTGCAGAAACTGACCGACAAATACATCGCCGATATCGACAAGCTGCTGGCTGAAAAAGAGAAAGACCTGCTCGCAGTCTGAGCGGCCCCGGCGACCCCGTCCTGCGTGATGACCCGCTCGAAACACACGGCCTCAAGCGCTGATGCCCCCAAACACATCGCCATCATCATGGATGGCAATGGGCGCTGGGCGAAGCGTCGCCTGTTGCCGCGCGTAGCCGGCCACCGCAAGGGTGTCGAGACGCTGCGCGGCGTGATCCGTGCGTGCGCCGACCGCGGCGTGTCGCACCTGACCGTGTTTGCTTTCAGTTCCGAGAACTGGCGGCAGCCGGAGGAAGAAGTCACGTTGCTGATGGAACTCTTCATGCGCGCGCTGGAAAACGAAGTGACGCGCCTGCACGAAAACAATATCCGCTTCCGCCTCATCGGCGACCTGTCCGGTTTTTCCGAGCGCATCCAGACCCTGATCCGCGATGCCGAAACCCTGACCCGCAACAACACCCGGCTGACCTTTACCGTGGCGGCCAATTACGGCGGACGCTGGGATATCGTGCAGGCCGTGAAGAAGTTGATGTCGGTGGGCTTGGCGGCGGACGACATCGACGAAGCCGCATTGGCGCAGCAACTCAGCCTGTCCGATGCGCCCGAGCCGGATCTGTTCATCCGCACCGGCGGCGAAAAGCGCATCAGCAATTTCCTGATGTGGCAGCTGGCTTACACCGAACTGTATTTCACCGATACGCTGTGGCCGGACTTCAACGCGAAAGCGCTGGACGCGGCGATCGAGTCGTATCGCACCCGCGAGCGCCGGTTCGGCCGAACCAGCGAACAGGTGCAAGCCGCGTCGTGACAGCCATACCGAGCGCTGGATCAGCCATGACTCCCTTGACCCTGCGCGTGCTGACAGCCGCGCTGCTGCTGGTGGTGTTCGTACCGGCCGCATTGTGGGCGCCGGCGTGGCTGTGGGCGATTCTGATGGCGGCGGTAATCGGCGCTGCAGCATACGAATGGGCCATCCTGAGCCATTTCCCGCTTGCTGCTGCGCGTTTCTACGCAGGCGGGCTGGCTGCCAGTGCGCTGATCCTGCTCAAGCTCGCGGGCGCCGACTGGCCGCTGGTGCAGAGCGGGCTCGTCCTGCTGGCGCTGGCATTCTGGCTCGTGGTCGCGCCGCTGTGGCTGGTGGGGAAATGGCAGGCGCCGCAGCCCTTCGTGCGCGCTGCAGTCGGCGTGATGGTGCTGCTGCCGACCTGGGTGGCGCTGCTGTATCTGCATGCACGGGGCCCGGCGGTACTGCTGGGGGTGATGGCCGTGGTATGGATTGCCGACACGGCCGCTTATTTCGCCGGCCGCCGGTTTGGCCGGCACAAGTTGGCGCCGACCATCAGCCCGGGCAAGACCTGGGAAGGAGTAGCCGGTGCGCTGCTTGCGCTGGCGCTGTACGCCGCGATCCTGAACCATTACACCGCGATGCCCTTGCTGTCGCTGTTCCTGATGCTGGCCGGGCTGCTGTATTTGTCGGTGCTGGGCGACCTGTACGAGTCCTGGATCAAGCGGGTGGCCGGCATGAAGGACAGCGGCACGCTGTTGCCCGGCCACGGCGGCGTGCTCGACCGTATCGATGCCCTGACGTCCACGCTGCCGATTGCGACCGGCATGTTGCTGTGGCTGGAGCATGCAGCATGAATTCGCCCACGTTGAAACCCCGCGTTCTGACTGTGCTTGGCGCCACCGGCACCATAGGCGTCAATACGCTCGATGTGGTGGCGCGCCACCCGGAGCGCTTCGAGATTTTCGCGCTGACGGGCGCAACGCAGGTCGAGCGCATGTTCGAACAATGCCGCGTGCACCGCCCCCGTTACGCGGTGATGACCGAGGCAGTGGCGGCGGCGCAGTTGCGTGAACGCGTGGCGGCAGCCGGGCTGCCGGTCGAGGTGCTGGAAGGCAGCGCGGCC
>JAGVGD010000110.1 GCA_020057245.1 Thiobacillus sp.
ACATCCGCGGCGTCGACATGCTGGCGAGCGACATCAGGCGCGCCCGCACGGCGCTGGGCGCGCCTGCCCGTTTCGAACTGGGCGACATGCGCACAGTGGATTTCGAACAGAGCGACGTGGTGGTCATCATGGACGTGCTGCATTACGTCGACCGCCCGGCACAGGAAGACGTGCTGCGCCGCGTGCGCGACGCCCTGCCGTCCGGCGGCCTGCTGCTCACGCGCGTTGGCGATGCCCGCGCCGGCTGGGGATTTCAGCTCAGCAACTGGGTCGATCGCACGGTCGCCTTCTTTCGCGGCAACCGCCTGCCGCCGCTGCATTGCCGCCCGCTGACCGACTGGATCCAGTCGCTGGAAGCCTTGGGATTCAGCGTCGAAACCGCGCCGATGAATGGGGATTTGCCGTTTGCGAACGTGATGCTGATCGCTCGCCTGGGTTGATGTTGCTTGCGACCGGATCTGGATGCACGTGTGGCAGGTGGAGATCAAAATGAAGGCCGGCTTGCTGGTGGAAATCTCCGTCAGCAAGCCGGCCTTGTTCATTCCCGGGCATGAGCGGGGGGATTAGCCCGGCTCAATCCGCTGTGCGGTTACCGCCCCATGCTGGTGAAATCGAGGTCGGCGTGCGGGGTGTCGGCCACATTTTCATCGATCATTTCATAGGTGTCCTCATCAACGATATCTTCGGCGGGGTGATGCGCGAAAGCCGAGAACGATGCGAGAAAAGAGGTGAGCACTGCAACTTGAAGAACGCGTTTCATAAAGGGTATCCCCATAAAAATTGAACAGGTCATTCAGCGTGTTGCGATCGCGTGTTGAACGTTCGCGCCTGCTGATGGAGGGCATCGTAAGCAGGGGGCGTTTCTGCGGCGTGTCGTGCTGGTTTCAGCTTGTGACAATGTGTTTCAGATGGCATTGCGCCAGGCGCGCGCAAGAAAACTGACCCATCGCCAGCTTCGCAATACGCCCGCAGGCTGACTCAATCCCCCGGCGGCAGCGTCCGCGCCACCACCCAGCAGCTCACTTCCCGTGCGCCCGCGCGCTTCAAGGTCGCCGCCAGCTCGTCGAGGCTGGTGCCGGTGGTCATGACGTCGTCGATCAATGCGACGTGCGAACCCGCCACGCCGCCCTCGCAGGTGAATGCTCCGCGCACGTTGCGCCGCCGCGCATCGTGCTTCAGGCCCATTTGCGGCGGGGTGTCGCGGATGCGCTGACAGTGGGTGGTGCCGAGCGGCAGGTCGAGTTGCCTGGCGACGGCGCGGGCGATTTCGGTGGCGTGGTTGAAGCCGCGTTCACGGATGCGGGTGGGGTGTAGCGGCATCGGGATCAGCCAATCGGGGCGCGATTGGGCAGCGACGGCTTCGCTGAGGTGACTGGCCAGCGCGGGCACGATGCTGAGCTGACCGTGATATTTCAGGCGCGGGATCAGACGGTCGAGCGGAAAGGCGTAGGCCAACGCGGCATGGGTGCGGTCGAAAGCGGGCGGGTGCCTGAGACAGGCGCCGCAGACTTCGCCGGCCGGGGTGGGGAGGGCGCATTGCGGGCACTGGGGCTGGCGGTGCCAGGGCAGGTCGGCGTGGCAGGCGCGGCAAACGGGTTGCGCACCTGAAGTGGCACCGCACAGCAGGCAATGCTGACCGGGTTTGCGATTAATAAATGAGCGGATGTTCAAAATAGTGGTGCACCGAATTTGACAGTCGGGGAGCGTGCCTCGACAATCCTGCCCATGAAAGCCAAACGCGTCATCTCTGCCTCGTCCTCCCGTTTCGCCTCGCAGTTGTTCAACGTCATCACCGTCGTGGTGATGCTGGTTTCGCTGACCGCGCTGCTGCTGGGCAAGCTCATGGCCGGGCACAAGATCGGATTCCTGCCGTTTGTGCTGTCGCTGCCGCCGGTGATGCTGTGGCTCGGCGCGTCGATTTTCGTCTACGCCAGCATTGCCCATCACCCCAACACGCGGGCCACGCATTACAACAAGTGGGCAGGCTACCGGTTTTACGGCGTGATGGGCAGTCTGGTGGTGCTCGGGCCGGCGCTTTACGGCCTGCTGGGCGGCTGGCAGGGACTGATGCTGGTGCTGGGGCTGGCGGTGGCGATCATCGTGCCGTGGGCGGTGTTCGATATTTACAAGGCCGCGCGCGAGCCGTGGGCGGATATGACCATCGAGGTGGAGCTGTGAGCAGTAAGCAGGGCTCCCGCGTAGCGGGATGCGCACGCTCGCGAAGAATAAGGCCAGCCGCCGTACGGCGCTCACATCACTTGACGACTTTACAAGGCGACACTCAATGAATGACATGACACAACCCGTAGCACGCCGCTCGGTGGCAGAAATCGAAGCGCTATTCAAACTGCCGTTTGCCGACCTGATGTATCAGGCGCAAACCGTTCACCGCGCGCATTTCGACCCCAACCGGGTGCAGCTGTCGACGCTGCTGTCGATCAAGACCGGTGGCTGCTCCGAGGATTGCGGCTATTGCCCGCAGTCTGTGCGCTACGACGCGGGTGTGGAAACCCAGGGCCTGCTGAATCTGGAAGACGTGCTGACTGCAGCCCGCGCCGCCAAGGCGGCTGGCGCATCGCGTTTCTGCATGGGCGCGGCGTGGCGCGGGCCCAAGCAGCGCGAACTCGAACCGGTGCTCGAGATGGTGCGCTCGGTGCGTGCGCTGGGGCTGGAAACCTGCGCCACGCTGGGGATGCTGAAAGACGGCCAGGCCGAGCAGCTGAAGGAAGCCGGGCTCGACTACTACAACCACAACCTCGACACTTCCCCCGAGTTTTACGGCGACATTATTACCACGCGCCAGTACCAGGATCGTCTCGACACGCTGGAACGCGTGCGTCAGGCCGACCTGCACGTGTGCTGCGGCGGCATCGTTGGCATGGGTGAATCGCTGACCCAGCGCGCCGGCCTGATCGCCCAGCTGGCGAGCCTCGATCCGCAGCCCGAATCGGTGCCGATCAATCTGCTGGTGCAGGTGGAGGGCACGCCGCTCGCCCACACCGAAGCGCTCGATCCGCTGGAATTCGTACGCACCATTGCGGTCGCGCGCATCTGCATGCCGAAGAGCTTCGTGCGGCTGTCGGCTGGCCGCCAGCAGATGAGCGATGCGGTGCAGGCGCTGTGCTTTCTGGCCGGCGCCAACTCGATTTTCTACGGCGAAAAGTTGCTGACCACCGGCAACCCGGAATGGGAGCGCGACCAGCGCCTGTTCGACAGCCTGGGCCTGACGGCGTTGTGAGCTGGGTTGGGTTGTGAGTAGCGCTGCGCTGACCCGCCTGCAGGATGGGCTGGCGGCGCTGCAGGCCGACCATCTTGAACGCCGGCGCCGCCTGCTCGACGGCGCGCAGGGCGCTCACGTCACGATCGACGGCCAGCGCGTCGTCTCCTTCTGCAGCAGCGTCGGCTGGGGCTCGACCTGCTGGAGGGCCTTGCCGATCTTGCCCAGCTCCGAGCGCGTGCCCGTGGCGACGACCTCGGCGACGCCCTGGCCGGCCGTGACGAGGGAGCCCGAGAAGACGGAGGGGAGGTCGTCGCCCCCGGGCGCGTCGGGGGTCGTGGCGTCGGCGGACGGGACCTTGCGGACCGGCACCGATTCTCCGGTCAGCAGCG
>JAGVGD010000005.1 GCA_020057245.1 Thiobacillus sp.
AGCGCGACGTGTTGCCGCCCGCCAGTCATTTCGCCACCTGCCCGCGCGGGCTGGAGCCCCTGCTGGAGGCCGAGCTCATCGCGGCGGGCGCGCAGATCGTGCGCCAGTTGCCCGCTGGCGTGCTGTTCATGGCCGATGCCGCCGCCGAGATGCGCGCCAACCTCACGTCAAGGATTGCCACACGCATCCTGCGCAAGGTGGGCTTCACACGTTATCAAAGGGAAGAGCACATCTACCGTGCGGCGCTCGAACTGCCGTGGCCGTCGTGGTTCGGTGTCGACAAGACGATCGCGGTGAAAGTCGGCGCGCAGAATGCGTCGCTGAAAAGCCTCAACTTCATCACGCTGAAAATCAAGGACGCGATCTGCGACCGTTTCCGCGAGGAAACGCGCGAACGCCCGAGCGTCGACACCGAAGCGCCCGACGTGCCGGTGTATGCGTTCTTCACACCGGATGCGGTGACTTTCTACCTCGACACCAGCGGCGCGCCGCTGTTCAAACGCGGCTTCAAGACCGAAGCGAGCGCCGCCTCGATCAAGGAAAACCTCGCCGCCGGGCTGCTGATGCTGTCGGGCTGGGAACCCGGCACGCCGCTGCTCGACCCGATGTGCGGCGCCGGCACCATCCTGATCGAGGCGGCCGACATGGCGCTGAATCGCGCACCGGGGCGCGCGCGGCATTTTGCGTTTGAGCACTATCGCGACTTCGACGCGGCCTTGTGGAAACGCATCAAGGCCGAGGTCCGCGCGCAGGAAAAGCCGCTCAGGAAACTGCCGATTTTCGGTTCCGATCAGGATCGCTGGGTGGTAGACAAGGCGCGCAACAATCTGGTTGCCGCAGGCTATGCCGATGTCATCGAACTGAAAGTATCGGATGCGCTCGAACTGACGCCGCCCGCGCCGGTCGGTACGCTCGTCACCAACCCGCCCTATGGCGAGCGTCTGGGCGAAGCTGAAGACTTGGCCGACTGGTACCCGCAATTGGGCGACTGGCTGAAGAAGGGCTTCAGCGGCTGGGACGCCTGGATCATTTCGGGCGACCCCCTGCTGCCCAAGCTGATGGGGCTGAAAGCCAGCCGCCGCATTCCCCTGTTCAACGGCATGATCGAAACCCGTTTCCTGCATTACAAACTGATCGCCGGCTCGATGCGGCCGCTCAAGCCAGCGCCGTCAGCAGGCTGAAAAACCTTGTGTCCGGGCTGGACGAAAGCTACGCAAACGCGCACGATTGAGCTGAGAAAAGCTCAATATCAATAAGCGGAGCAGGCCTATGCCCAATTTGTCGGGCGAAACGAGACATTTCATCATCGAGCTGGATGCGGCGGTGGAGGCGCATCTGGACTGGACGCGTCGCGTGATGCGCTGCGCCGTTCTGCACGCTTCGCCCGGGGACGATGTGCTGTCAAGCCAGGCACACCAGCTGTGCCGGTTTGGACGCTGGATCGGGTCGCAGCGGCCCCATTTCGAAAAGCTGAGCGTGCTCAAGACGCGACAGCTCGATGCCGTGCATCAGACCATGCACGATGCCATTCGGGCCATGTGCGCCAACATCATGGACGGAAGACCGGGGGCCCTCGCGGACCTGGAAGTGTTCGAGCAGAGCCAGTCCGAACTGATCGGTTTGATGGCCTGGTTCAAGACGCAATTCCTGGCCGAGGCCATGTGCAACGACCCGCTGACCGGCCTGCCCTTGCGCTACGGCATCGAAGACGAATTTTTGCAGGCGCAGAAAGTGGTGCGGCGGGAGCAGATGCAGCTTTATGTGGCGATGATCGACGTCGACCATTTCAAGGACATCAACGATCAGTATGGCCATGCCATAGGCGACAAAGCCTTGCAGCATTTGTCGCGCAGCCTCAGCAGTGCGCTGCGGCCGAACGAGCCCCTGTACCGTTTTGGCGGGGAGGAGTTTCTGCTGATGATGCAGTGCCCATCGCCCGAGGCTGCCACCATTGCGGCAAAACGGATCGTCGAACAGGTGCGCAATTCACCGATGCCGCTGGACTACTTCGCTGAGCCGGTCCGGATGACCATCACCCTGGGGCTGACCCAGGTGCAGAACGGCGAATTTCTCGACGATGTGGTTGCCCGGGCCGATCGGGCGCTTTACGTCGGCAAGCACAGTGGCCGCGACCGTTGCGTCATGCTGAATGGATGAGGCGGAGGCGGCGGCGCTGAAAGCGGCCGCCGGGGCGATCAAGGCCTGGACGTAAGCCCGTCATCAACCCGGGCTAAGACCGGGTCAGACGATGTCGAGGTGATCCAGCCCCGCCATCATGTCGCGGCCTTTGGCTTCCTGGCCGTGCAGCTTGATCTGCAGGCGCAGGTCGTTGAGGCTGTCGGCGTTCCGCAGCGCATCCTCGTAGCTGATCATGCCCGCCTCGTAAAGGTCGAACAGCGCCTGGTCGAAGGTTTGCATCCCGAGTTCGCGTGACTTCTTCATGATCTCCTTGATTTCATGGACATCTCCTTTGAAGATCAGATCGGCGATCAAGGGCGAATTGAGCAGGATTTCGACTGCGGCCACGCGCCCGGCAACGCCCTTGCGCGGGATCAGCCGCTGCGAGATGAAGGCCTTGAGGTTGAGCGACAAGTCCATCAGCAGCTGGTCGCGCCGCTCCTCGGGGAAGAAGTTGATGATGCGGTCGAGCGCCTGGTTGGCGCTGTTGGCGTGCAGCGTCGACAGGCAGAGGTGACCGGTTTCGGCGAAGGCGATGGCGTATTCCATGGTCTCGCGATCGCGGATCTCACCGATCAGGATGACGTCGGGCGCCTGCCGCAGGGTGTTCTTCAGCGCGGAGAACCAGTTGTCCGTGTCGATGCCGACTTCGCGCTGGGTGATGATGGACTTGTTGTGCTCGTGAACGTATTCGATCGGGTCTTCGACCGTGATGATATGGTCTGCCGCGTTCTCGTTGCGATGCCCGATCAGGGCGGCGAGCGAGGTCGATTTGCCGGAGCCGGTGGCGCCGACGAAAATCACCAGACCGCGCTTGATCATGGCGACATCGCGCATGATCGGCGGCAGGTTGAGGTCCCCCATCTTGGGGATCTTGGTCACGATCGTCCGCATCACGATGCCGACGCGGCCCTGCTGCACGAATACGTTGACCCGGAAACGGCCGATCTCGGGCGGACTGATGGCGAAATTGGATTCGTTGGTTGCTTCGAAATCGCTCCATTGCCGGTCGTTCATGATCGAGCGCGCCAGTTCGCTGGTGTGCGCAGGCGTCAGAGTCTGATTCGACACCGGGGTGATCTTGCCGTCGACCTTGAACGCGGGCGGGAAACCCGCGGTGATGAACAGGTCGGACGCATTCTTCGCCAGCATCAGGCGCAGCAGGTCGTGGATGGTTTTTTCAGCATTCATGACAAATTCCTCAACCGAAGAAGGCATCCTTGTTTTGCGCGGCATTACGCGCCACGCCGGAGGCGACGATGTTGCGTTTCACCAGATCTTGCAGACACTGGTCGAGGGTCTGCATGCCGATGTTGCCGCCGGTCTGGATCGCGGAATACATTTGCGCCACTTTGCCTTCGCGGATCAGGTTGCGGATCGCCGGGGTGCCGATCATGATCTCGTGCGCCGCCACGCGGCCATTGCCGTCCTTGGTTTTGAGCAGGGTTTGCGAAATGACGGCGCGCAGGGATTCCGACAACATCGAACGCACCATTTCCTTTTCCGCCGCCGGGAACACGTCGACCACGCGGTCGATGGTTTTCGCTGCCGACGAAGTGTGCAGGGTGCCGAACACCAGGTGGCCGGTTTCCGCAGCAGTCAGCGCGAGGCGGATGGTTTCCAGGTCGCGCAATTCGCCCACCAGGATGACGTCCGGGTCTTCCCGCAGCGCGGAGCGCAAGGCGTTGTTGAACGACAGCGTGTGCGGGCCGACTTCGCGCTGGTTGATCAGGCATTTCTTACTCTGGTGGACGAACTCGATCGGGTCTTCGACGGTGAGAATGTGCGCGTAGTTGTTCTCGTTGATGTAATCCATCATCGCCGCCAGCGTGGTCGACTTGCCCGAGCCGGTCGGCCCGGTCACCAGCACGATGCCGCGCGGCTGGTCGGAAATTTCCTTGAAGATTTGCGGGCAGTTGAGTTCTTCCAGCGACAGCACCTTGGACGGAATGGTGCGGAACACCGCGCCAGCGCCGTATTGCTGGTTGAATGCGTTGACGCGGAAGCGCGCCAGCGAGGGGATCTCGAACGAGAAGTCGATTTCCAGCGTTTCCTCGTACACCTTGCGCTGGCCGTCATTCATGATGTCATACACCATGCGGTGCACATCCTTGTGTTCCATCGGCGGCAGATTGATGCGGCGGACGTCGCCATTCACCCGGATCATCGGGGGCAGGCTCGCGGACAGGTGCAGGTCGGACGCTTTGTTCTTGACGGAAAAAGCCAATAATTCGGAAATATCCACGTGAGCCTCGGCGGGTGTGTTTTGAAAGATAATAAGCGCAATGGATAACGGTCTGAAAACAGGCGAACTTGAGCCTGCGTTGCCGCCTGCGCAGGGCGCTCCCGGTCAGCGCTTATCCCGCGTGCAGGCGCGGATCGCGCAGGCGCTTGCCGATG
>JAGVGD010000145.1 GCA_020057245.1 Thiobacillus sp.
AGCGCCGCGAGCGCCTGCGCCAGCACGCTGCTGCAGCCGGTCAACGGCAGCGCGGGCGCAAGGGTCTGCTTGGACAGCTTCTGCCCGTCGGCGTTGGTAATGAGCGGGACATGGGCATAGCGCGGCGTCGGCAGTCCGAGCAGGGCTTGCAGAACCATCTGGCGCGGCGTGTTCCACAGCAGATCGGCGCCGCGCACGACGTCGGTGATGCCCTGCCAGGCATCGTCCACCACTACGGCAAGCTGATAGGCAAACAGGCCGTCGGCGCGTTTGATGATGAAATCACCGACATCGCGCGCCAGGCTCTGCGACAACTCGCCGTGGATGCGGTCGTGAAAGCCGACCTCGGCGGGTGGCACCCGCACCCGCCAGGCACGCGCCAGCGCGCCCGGTGGCAAACCATCGCGACAGGTTCCGGGGTAGAGCATTTCGCCCTCCGCATTGCGCGACGCCTGCGCCAGTTGGGCCCGCGTGCAGGCGCACGGGTAAGCCTTGCCTTGTGCCTTCAATGCATCGAGCGCAACGGCGTAGGCGTCGTCGCGAGTCGACTGGTAAATCACCGTGCCGTCCCAGTGCAAACCATAGGCTTCGAGTTGGCGCAGGATAGTGTCTGCCGCGCCCGCCACGCAGCGCGGACGGTCGAGGTCTTCCATCCGCAGCAGCCAGCGCCCGCCCGCTGCGCGCGCATCGAGCCAGCTCGCCACGGCAGCAAGAAGCGAACCGGCATGCAGCGGGCCGGTGGGCGACGGGGCGAAGCGGCCAATGTAGGGTGGAAGGGAAGGGTTCAAGGCAGCGGCAAGCCGGGCAGGTCAGCAGGCATGCTTGCATTGCCACCCGCCCGGGTCAAGGCGCGTGGACCGTTGCCCGGACATGGCGACAGCGAACGGGGAAGGCACACCAAGAAAAAAGCCCCCGAATCCGGAGGCGTTCCACATGCAGCGTCGCGGATCAGGCCGCGCGCGTCAGTATCAGCTGTGCTGGCATCGGCGCGGGGAACCCGGCTTCGGCCAGCGCGTCGCGGATCATGCGGTTGCCGTCGAAGTACACCTGCCAGTAGTGGTCGGTATGGCAGAACGGGCGTACCGCCAGCACCGGGCCGACCAGGGTGAACTCGAGGATCTCGACTTCGACCGACGGCGTGGCGACGACGTTGGAAATGGTTTGCAGTTTGCTGCGCAGCAACTCCATGGCTGCGACATGATCGGCGTTGCCCGCGAGTTGGCATTTCAGCTCGACGCGGCGAAATGGGTTGGCGCTGAAATTCTGGATGGTGTCACTGAAGATCTTGCCGTTGCCGATGATCGACAGAACATTGTCCGGGGTGTTGATGGTGGTGGCGAACAAACCGATTTCCTTGACCGTGCCGGTGAGTCCGCCCGCGCTGACGAAGTCGCCCACCTTGAACGGCTTCAGCACGATCAGAAACGCCCCCGCCGCGAAGTTGGACAGCAGCCCGCCCCACGCCGCGCCGATGGCAATACCGATACCGGCGACCAGGGCGGCGAAGGTGGTGGTCTGCACGCCGAAGTAGCCGAGGATGGCGACCACCAGCACGATGTTCAGGGTCACCGCGAGGAAACTGCCGATGTAGCGCATCAGCGTGGGATCGACCTTCTGCTTTTCCAGCACGCGCTGCAGCATGCGGCCGGCCAGACCGATCAGCCAGCGACCGACGATCCAGAAAACGATCGCGGCCAGTACTTTCAGGCCGGCTTCGGTTGCATAGGCAGCTGCAATATCGGTGTACTTCTGAATGTCTTTGTCCATGGCGGGTATCCCGAGGTTGGATTAAGGAGCGGGGTTGACGGCTCGCATCACGATGCGACAAGCGCCGGATTATCCCGCACCGGGCCGTTCGGCGCAGCCAGTGCATGATAAAGCTGAAGAATCGAAGTTTCCATTTTCGTTTCGCTCCAGCCTGCGGCATAGCGCTTGCCGGCTTCGCCCAGTTGCCGCGCGACAGTGCGGTCAGCCAGCAGCGGGGTCAGCACCCGGGCAAAGCCTTCGACATCGTCCGGCGCAATGCGGCACCCCTCGCCTTCCTGCAGCACATCCTTGGTCCCCATTTCGGCCAGCCCCACCACCGGTACGCCGAGCGCCATCGCCTCCAGCAGCACCAGCCCCTGGGTTTCGGTTTTGGAGGCAAACACGAACACGTCTGCCGCGCAGTAGCAGCCGGGTAGCTCGGTGCGGCGTTCAAGATAACCGATGAAACGCACGTTATCGCCGAGCCCGCGCTTGGCCACGGTTTTTTCCAGCGAGGCGCGCGCAGGGCCTTCGCCGGCGATGACGAACAGCACATCGGGATGGCTGCGGCGGCTTGCCTCGGTTACCTGCAACAGAAAATCCAGGTTCTTCTCGAACGCCACGCGCCCCACGCAGGCGATCACCGGGCGCTCGGGCGCAATGCCGTGCTTTGCGCGAAATGCCGCGCCGTCGCACGCAGAAAAATCGGCCAGCCGCAGGCCGGTGGGGATGATGTGGATCGGGCTCGACACGCCATAGCCGATCAGCGCGCTTTTCATCGCCGACGAGGGCGCGATCACCGCCGTGACGCCATCGCACTCCTTGCGCGAAATCATCCGCGCCGCCGCGGCCAGCCAGGACTTCGGCAAGAACGGTAGGTAATGGTGGAAATATTCCTCGAACAGCGTGTGATAGGTCTCGACGCACGGCAAGCTGTGCTTGCGCGCCCAGCGCACGCCGACGCGGTGCGCCAGAAACGGCGTGTGGATGTGGACGATATCGAAATCAGCCGGGTCGAGGGCGTCGAGGGCAGCGGCCAGCGCACGCGGGTGCATCAAGCGGTCTTCCGGATCGCGCGGAATCTGCCAGCCCGGCACCCGCACGATGTCGGCCTCAGGCTGCGCAGCCGGGTATTGCGGCACCACCAGCACGCTCGTATGGCCCGCCCTGGCCAGCGCCTGCCGCAAAGTCTGGATCGAAGTCGATACGCCATTGACGCGTGGGAAATACACGTCGGACACCATCAGGATACGCACGGCAGGACTCCGCTTGGACGAATCCTGCGTTGTATGGCAGTTCTGTTACGCGTTGATGACCAACGGAAAAATCTGTTACCTGCTGTCGTGCGAGTGATATGCGTTAACTTTGACGGCGCACCATGGCACCCACCAACCCCATCCCTACCAGCATCATCAGCCAGGTCCGGGGTTCAGGTACTGGAGCCGCTACCGTCGATTCGATCCAGGTCTGGTAGGGCGCCACAATCGTGCCGCCACCGATGGAGCCAAACAGCACATTGCTGCCGCTGGACAGGTCGGTACTGCCATTGAAGGTGCCGATGCCAGCGATCTTCCACACGCCGTTGTCATCGACGAATACCGGGCTGCCTGAATCGCCGCCCGCGTATTGCGCTTCGATCGTCGCACCCAGCGTCTGATTCAACGGCTGGTTGCCATTGCCAAAATAATTCGTGTTTTTCGTCGATCCGTCGAAATCGAACACGAAGACCTCATCGCTCGACCCGCCGTCATCGTCCACCAGCAACAAATCGACCCGGTTTTGACCCACCCTCTTGACGCTGGCATTGGCACTGCTGGTGACGCCGTTGACCCCGTCACCGCCACCGCCATAGCCCACCAGCGTAATTGTCTGTCCGCTCAGGCTACCGCCATACAGCCCATAGGTCGGCACCGCGCCGGCCACCGGGGCCGCCAGCGTGATAATCGCCAGATCGTCGTGCCAGACGCCGTCAGCGCCGGGGCTGGTGCCGGTAAATCCGGGGTACACGGTAATCGCCGCGGCGCCGAGGACTTGCGTCAGATCACCGGCATTGAGCGTGAAGCTGACGTTGCCCGGCGTGCCTGCCTGCCCATTCACCACATGCGCGGCCGTCAGTACATGCTGGCTGTCGATCAGCACGCCGGAATAGACGCCGCCGTTGATGGTGATAGCACCCACGCCCGCCCAAGGCGAGGTAGCAAGGTTGGTATCGATGCTGCCGCCGACCAATGCGAACGCCGACGGACTGCCCAGCGCGGCAATGACTGCAAAAGCTATCTGTTTAGACTTGGCACACATGGAACACTCCTCCGGTTTTTTACTTTATATTTTATGTGCCGCTTACGCACGGCATTCATTCATGCAGATTATGTGCCAACACACACTCCATAAGCAAAAACAATGGCTTGAGTTTCAAGCCCGCTCGCGGGCGTAAAAAATTCCGACATACAAGCCGTAGGCGCTCTTGTCAGGCGTTCAAAGATCGATGCCGGGCTGCGCCTTCACGCCGGCGCGAAACGCATGCTTTTCATCGGCGATGATCGAAACGGTATCGGCCAGTTCGATCAGCGCATCCGGCGCGCCGCGACCGGTAACGATGACATGCTGCAGCGGCGGCCGCTGCGCCAGCGCATCCAGCACTGAGTCGCTGTCCAGATAGCCGTAACTCAGGAGATAGGTCAGCTCGTCCAGCACCACCAGCCGATAGGTCGGATCGGCCAGCATGCGCGCCGCAATCGCCCAGCCACGCTGCGCGGTGGCGATGTCCTGCTCGCGGTTCTGCGTGTCCCAAGTGAAGCCGTCGCCGGTGACGTGCCACTCGGCGTGCTGGCCGAGAAAGGCTTCCTCGCCGGTGTCGGTACGGCTCTTGATGAACTGCACCACGCCGACCTTCATGCCGTGGCCCAAGGCACGCGCCACGGTGCCGAAAGCCGAGGTGCTCTTGCCCTTGCCGTTGCCGGTGATGACGATGAGCAGGCCGTGTTCGTCGGTGGCCGCGGCGATGGCGGCGTCGATGACGGCTTTCTTCTTCGCCATGCGTGCGGCGTGCCGCGGATTTTTCGATTGCTCCCGGCTCGAGTCCTTGCCGGCAGTGCGTTGCGAATCAGCCATGCTTTTCCCTTTTCAATCCAGCCTCACACCCACCGGCAACACATGGGTCAGCGGAAGTCGTAGCGCGCACTGACCCCGAACGTCCGCCGGTCGGCAGGATAGTAGAACGTGTCCCACGCAAAGGTGGTCGTGTTGAAGCCATAGCCACCGTAAGCCGCATATTTCTTGTCGGTCGCATTGAGAATCTTGGCATCAAACCTCCAATCGCGGATCCGCCAGCTCGCCATCAGATCCAGCTTGGTGTAGCCGGCAAGGTAGCCCGCCGCGTTCGCATAATCGTCGCCGTACCGGCGCTTGCCGACATGATTCAGCCGCGCGGAATAGGCCGCTGCTACGCTCCTGCTCCAGGACACGCCTGCACTCGCCTGCACCTTCGGCACCAAAGGTACGGTTCGTCCTGCATAGACACCAGCCCGAATCTCCGCGTCTTCGAGCGTGACGCCAAGGTTTCCGCGCAGTGCGTCGGTCAGTTCGAGATTAGCGCTCAGCTCGGCTCCCAGACGACGGGTCCTGGGAATGTTCATATTGCCGCCATTGGGGTCCGAGGTGATCTCGTCCTTCAGATCCTGTTGATAGACGCTGAATCCAAGGCTGCCGAGCCCGATTTTTTGGGTCCCACCGATTTCATAGTTCGTCCCGTGCTGGGGCCGGAGACCGAAAGCAAAGACGGGGTCATAGGTGATCGGATCAAGCCCATAGAGTTCATCGGTATTGGGAAAACGGTAGGACGTTCCCACTCTGCCGTAGACCTTCCAGTCGTCGGCACGATAGCTCAAGCCGGCCTCGTAGGCCTCGCGCGTATCGACGGACTGGCCGGACAACGCAGCCTGGGGCGAGCCATAGTAAGTCGTGTACGCCGACTGACGTGCCGACTGCTCCAGTCGCTGGGACCGCACGCCAAGCGTCAGCGCCAGCCGCTCGCTGAGATCGGTCATGTTCTGGACATAGACGGCATTACTCGTCTGGGTGGCGGCTTGGGTGTAGGCCTGATGCCCGGTCGGCGAGGTCAGGCTGTCGGTCGTGCCGCGGTAGTAGTCGAATCCCACCGTGGCCTGGTTGCGCAAGCCGCCGAGCCAATGTTTGATCCTGAGCTTGGGGCTGAACGACACGAAGTCGCGCGACAGGTCGCGGGTTTGTTCGACCGGATTGGTCGGGTCGCTGTACCCGCTGCGTTCATCGCGCGAAAAAACCAGATCCGCGTCGAGCCTGGCGTCGGGCGAGAGATCGATTTCGAAGCCGGGGCGAATCCGGAAACCCTTGCGGTCCGAACTGTCGTGCGGATGGCGCGATTGGGTCGGATCAGCCACATATTCCGCGCTCCACAGGCCGCCAGGCTGGCCCAGATTTTCCTGGAAGGCGGCAAGTTCGACGAAGGCTCGCTTGTCCGTCTCGTTCAGGAAATTGACGCGTCCGCCCAGCGAGTAGCGCTCCTGATTGCTGTTGGTTCGCCAACCATCGCTCGTGCCGTACTGGAAATAGAGGCTGCCATCCGTCGACCCGGCAGAGGCGCCGGTTTGCATGCTGAGCTCGCGCAGGCCGTAGCTGCCCACACCTGCGCTGACATAGCGGGTGTCAGCCGACTTCTTGGTGATGATGTTGATGACGCCGCCGGTGGCGCGATCCCCGTATAAAACCGTCCCACTGCCTGGCATGATCTCGATGCGTTCGATGCTCGACAGCGGGATCAGCGACCAGTCGATCGACCCCGAATCGATCGCGTTCAGCCGCTGGCCGTTAAGCAGAACCAGCGTGTTGCTGGTCGTCGTGCCGCCGCTCCCCGAACCGCGCAGGCTGACCGAGGAATCAATACCGAGCGCGCCGTAAAGCGGCGTCACCATTGTTCCCTCGGTCCCTGCCAGAAGATCGGGGACGCTGGTAGCGGGTGTCCGCTCGATATCCTGCCGCGTAATCACAATGAGATTACCGGGCGTGGACGGAGCGGGCTCTGCGAAGAGGGTGGGCGTCACGACGATGGTGTCGCCGACGAATTCCGGCAGGGATTCCGCCTGGGCGGACGCAATGAAAACAACGCCCAGGGCAAGCGCGAGTCGGGTTTGACGCATGATGAGTTACCGGTTGGGGCGCCTGGTTCCCCGCAGGCGCGTTGCACGATCAGCTGTCATCAATCGACAGGGCTCAGGCCGGTATCCGGGCTCGCGCATGAGGCGTTTCGCCTTCCCATCTTGCGACAGTGGCTGTGTGAAACGCCGTACAACAACGCTTACCGTTGCGGGGGCAGCACAGGCTTGGCAGTCAAACTGCACACCTGTTTCCCGTTTATCCTCGGCAGCGGAAAGCTGCGTCGGCACCTGAAGCGGCGCATTATATCCGGACGCGATTGACCGTGCGCGAAGCGCCCCCTATAGTCGCGGCCATGCACGCCGAACTCGAAACCCTCGAAGCCAAAATCCGCCAGGTGGCCGAGTTGTGCCACAACCTGCGGCGCGACAACATTGCGCTGCGCCAGCAGTTGCTCACCACGCAGCAAGACAACAAACAGCTGACCAGCCGTCTGGACGCCGCCAAAACCCGGCTGCAGACGCTGCTCCAGACCCTGCCGGAGGACGACTGATGGCCGGCCCGCGCTCGATCGACATCCATATTCTCGGCCGCGCCTTCAAGGTGGCGTGTTCGCGCGAGGAAGAACCGGCGCTGATCGCGGCGGCCGATTATCTGGATGAAAAAATGCGCGGGATCCGCGACAACAGCAAGGTGATCGGCGCCGAGCGTATCGCCATCATGGCGGGACTCAATCTGGCGCACGACCTGCTGACCCAGGGCGGCGGCGGCCTGATCGAGGAGGCGCGCACCCGGATCACCCATTGCAACACGCTGCTCGATGCCGCACTGGAAGATCAGGACAAACTCTTCTAAACTGGTGTGGCTCCCTGCGGTGTTCGAGATGGGCTGCAATTTCTCTGAACCAATGCATACGTGCAAGGCTGCGGTCTATTCCGGTGCGGGTGTGCGCGTGACACGTTTCATGTGCCCAAAGCGCCTTTGATTGCGGCCGTCTTGGACCCCGGTTCAAGAGTCTGCGGCTCGTCACGGCACAGGCGGGGAGCCCTTCTTTTCCGACATGAATAAATCCGCCCTCCGGCGCCAACTCAAAACCGCGCGCAATGCGTACAGCCCTGCTGCGCGCCGCCAGGCTGCGCGCGCCTCTTTACGGCTGGCGCTGCGCCACGGTCTGTTGCTGCGCGCCCGGCGCATCGGCGTGTATCTGCCGCACGGCGGCGAGTTCGATGCGCAACTTTTAATTACCCAGATTCAATTGATGCGGCGCGAATGCTACGCCCCGGTGTTGCCGCAACGCGGCCGCGTGCTGCGCTTCGCCCGGCTTAAGCGCAACACGCGGATGACAAATAATCGCTACGGCATCGCCGAGCCGGTCGATGCGCGGCCGCTGCGCGCGAGCCAGCTCGACCTACTGCTGCTGCCGCTGGTCGGATTTGATCACCAGGGTTTTCGTCTTGGCATGGGCGGCGGCTTTTACGATGCGACGCTGGCGTTCATGCGGCACCGCCGCAGCTGGCGCAAGCCGCGGCTGGTGGGGATCGCCTACGAATGCCAGCGGGTCGAATCGCTGCCGCATGATCCATGGGACATGCCGCTCGACGCGGTGCTGACCGAGCGCCAGTTGTATCGATACACGTCGCGCCAGGCGCTATAGATAAACTGCGTTACGAACAGCAATACACGCGGGTGATCGCTCCAGCTGCCTGACGAAAAGCTAATCCCGCCTTAAGGTTCCCGTAAGCCTGCGCGCATACAGTCTGCGGCATTCCCCCTCTCAGGAGACTGTCATGCCGCATTCAACCCCTCATTCGCATCGCGTGTTCGACCCCTTGCTGCGGCTGCTGCATTGGGTCATTGCCCTGGCGATCGTGGCGCTCATCGCCACCAGCCAACTGGCCGAATGGTTTGAACACGGCCCCTATAAAGACACGCTATGGAATCTGCACATCCTCACTGGCTATGTTCTGACGGCGGGATTGCTGACGCGCCTGCTATGGGGCGTGGTGGGACCCGTCAGCGCACGCTGGCGCGATCTATGGCATCCAGCCGTGTGGAAGGACAGCTTGAAGAAGCTGCGCCTGCCGAGCGCCCATCGCGCGGGACACGACCCGATCGCCAGCCTGGCCTATCTGTTTGCCTACGGCGTCATGGCGCTGATGGTCATGACCGGGCTGGGGCTCGCCGCCAGCGAATTTCAAACCGGACCGCTCGCCGGCTGGCTGGGCAACATGCCGTGGCTGGAGGATGTGCTGGGCGAGCCGCATGAAGTTGGCTTCGCCTTGATGCTCGGCTTTATCGGCTTGCACATGGCCGCTCTGGTGTTCCATCAATTCCGCGGCGAACGGGTGGCGCAGAGCATGGTTACCGGCAAGCAATACCTTCAGACTGAAAAAGGAATGCAACATGATTAAGTCCCTGTTCCGCAGCAGCCTGGCGATGCTGAGCATGGTCTCGGCCGTTGCGATGGCTGCCGACAGCCCGGCCAGCCTGATGGCGCACTACGCGGCAACGGCGGGCGTTCCGGTGTCGGCCCTGTCGGCCACACGCGGCGAAACGCTCTACCGCACCGAACATCCCGGCCGCAATGCCCAGGCGGTGAGTTGCGCCAGCTGCCACACCGCCAACCCAACGCAGCCGGGGCGCACCCGCGTCGGCAAACAGATCGAGCCGCTGGCGCCGGCGGCCAATCCGCAGCGTTTCACCGATGCGGCCAAGGTCGAGAAATGGTTTCGCCGCAACTGCACCGATGTGTTGCAACGCGAATGCAGCGCGCAGGAAAAAGGCGATTTCATTGCCTGGCTGAGTCAAACCAAATAAAGGGAGCAGACCATGAACTATCTATTGCGTGGCATTGGCGTCGTCACAACGGTTGGCATGATCAGCCTGCTGTCGTTTTCACTGCCCTCGCCTTCGGGCGAGGCGCGTGGCGATGGCGGCAGCAATACGCTGCCCCGGCTGACCCACAAGAACTGGCAACAGGAATGCGCAAGTTGCCACATCGCGTATGCGCCGGCCTTCCTGCCGAAAGCCTCCTGGCGACGCGTCATGGGCGGGCTCGACCAGCACTTCGGCGAGAACGCCAGCCTTGATCCGGTCACGCAGGCTGATATCCTGCGCTTCCTGGAAGCCAACGCCGCCGATGCCGGTACCAGCCGGATGGGCAACCGGGTGATGCAAGGCATGGACGCCAAAGCCGCACCGTTACGCGTCACCGAAACCCGCTGGTTTGTGCGCAAGCACGACGAGGTTTCACGCGCGGTGTGGTCTCGCAAATCGGTGGGATCCGCCGCCAACTGCGCGGCTTGCCACCGGCAGGCGGAACAGGGCGTGTTCGACGAGGACACGGTCAACATTCCGAAATAAAGCCCGGGGACCAAACCTAGCGATGCGCATATTGTTGGTGGAAGATGACCGGATGCTGGGTGACGGGCTGCAGGCCGGGCTGACGCATGCCGGCTACGCCGTCGACTGGCTGCGCGACGGCGAAGCGGCGGTGGCCGCGCTATCCACCGAATCCTTTGCAGCGGTGGTGCTCGACCTTGGGCTGCCGAAGCGCGACGGGCTATCGGTTTTGCAGTGGCTGCGCGGATGCCATGACGCGACACCGGTGCTGATCCTCACCGCGCGCGACCAACTCGAAGACAAAGTGCGCGGCCTCGATCTGGGTGCTGACGACTATGTGCTGAAGCCGTTCGATCTCGACGAAATCGCCGCCCGCCTGCGCGCGCTGGTGCGGCGCGCGCATGGCCGCCCGGAGCCGGTTCTCAGCCTGGGGGAGATCGAATTGGACCCGGCGGCGCGCACGGTCACACGCAGCGGCCTGCCGGTAGAGCTGACCCCGCGCGAATTCGATCTGCTGCACCTGCTGCTGCAAAACGCCGACCGCGTACTGACCCGCCGTACGCTGGAAGAACAGCTCTACACCTGGAACGACGCAGTCGACAGCAACGCCCTCGAAGTCCACATCCACCATTTGCGGCGCAAGCTTGGCAGCGAGTTGATCCGCACCATGCGCGGCGTCGGCTATATCGCTTCGGCAACGCCGCCCCAGCCATGAGCGGCACGCCAGGCTATTCCCTGCGCAACCGGCTGGTGTGGCTGCTGACCAGCGCGGTGGCGGCGATCTGGATGCTATCTGCACTGGTGGTCTATCAACGGGCACATGACGAAGCGGATGCCTTGTTCGATGCCCAGCTGACGCAGGTAGCCGACACCCTGCTGGCAATCGTGGCAGGCGGGGAAGTCGAGCATTTTGTCGAGGAACTGCACGAACATCACCGTCCCGATTCCGTACCGATCGCATTCGAAGTGTGGCGCCGCAAACACGGGCAAATGCAGCGTCTGGTCACATCGAGCCGGCACGGCGGCTTTGAATCGGCGGTGACCCCGGGGTTTAGCGAACACCTCTACCAGGGTGCGCGCTGGCGCTTTTATATGGCGCTGGATGAGGACGCGGAATATCAGGTGGTGGTAGGGCAAGCGCACGCTTCGCGCGAAGGGCTCGCGCGTGGAATCGGCCTTTCCCTGCTGATTCCCGCCCTGCTGGCGCTGCCGCTGATGGCGCTGGCGGTGTGGTGGGGGGTGGGCCGCAGCTTGCGGCCGGTGAATACACTGGCGCGACAGGTCGGTGCGCTGGATGCGCAAGCCCTGGTGTCGCTCGACGAATCGCCCACGCTGCCGAACGAAGTTGCACCGCTGCGCACGGCGCTGAATGCACTGATCCGGCGTGTCACTGAAGCGTTTGAAAACGAACGCCGCTTCACCGCCGATGCCGCGCACGAACTGCGCACCCCGCTGGCGGCATTGAAGATACAGGCACAAGTGGCACAGCGCACGCAAACAGCCGAAAGTCGGCAGCACGCGCTGACACAAGTGGTCGCTGGCGTGGACCGGATGACGCATCTGGTCGAGCAATTGCTGACGTTGGCGCGTGTCGACCCGGCTCACCATGGCAACACCCCGTCCCCTCTGGATCCGGCCGGGGCCGTCGCGACGGTATGCGCTGAATTGCAGCCGCAGGCCGAGCGACATGCACAATCGCTGATCGTCGAGGCGGCCGAGGGCTGCTCGATCGCGGTGACAGAAGCCTGGCTGCAGATCGCGCTGCGCAACCTGCTGGACAACGCCATGCGCTATGCGGGCGAAGGCGCGCGCATCGAAGTGCGCCTTGTACGCAGTGGGCCGGCCTGTACGCTCACCGTCGCGGACAATGGACCGGGCGTGGCACCGGATTTGCGCACACAACTGAGCGCGCGCTTCGTGCGTGGCGAAACTGAAGGTGAAGGCTGCGGACTGGGGCTGTCCATCGTCGCCCGCATCGCCACGCTGTCCCATGCGACATTCGAACTGGGTGACGGGCTGCCACGTGCGGATGGCGGCCATGGACTGGCAGCCACATTGCGTTTCAGCGCAGCAAAAAGCGCAGAGGCGCCCCCAGGCTGACCGAGCCGCAAATGCAGCGCCGTCCGCTCGCTGAATTGCAATGCATTAATACAGCCATCGACATTACTTATTGGCTGCCTCACCCCCTGCAGCGGAAAATCACGCGACTGAATTCAAGGAGACATCGTCATGGCCACACGCGACACCCTCAGCCCCAAAGAATCCCAATGCAGCAGCGGCGCCGACTACGCGGCCCTTGCACTGGAAGCCCTGCAGGAGCCGGCCGATGCGGCTTACGCCAGGGAATTGATGGATCGCGAGGCCGATGGCTGCCAGTTCACCAAGGACTTGGCGGCCTGCGCCATCGCCTACAAGGCGCTGGGCGAGCAGAGCCGCGCCGAGGAGCTGCTGCAGACTGCGGAGGACTACTGCATGTCGGGCGAGGAGCAGATCGCCCTGGCCGAAGCCAAATTCAAGGTGCTGGGCGACAAGGCCGCAGCGGTCGGCGCGTATGAAAAGGCCCTAAAGGAAACCAACAACCTCGACCCGCTGATCGATCTGGCGAAAAACGTGATGAGCGTGATTGCCGACAGCGCCTTCGCCAAAAAAGTGCTGGAAAAGGCCGAGGCGAAAATCGCGCGTGCGGTGGAATTCAGCAAGCTGGCAGCCGCCGCCGCCGAGCATGTGCTGGACAAGGACTACGCCGCGGCGATTTTCAGCAAGGCCGCCGACAAGTTGACCAGCGTGCCCGACCTGCTGTCGCTGGCTGGCGAAGTCACCAAAACCCTGGGCGACCCGCAAAAGGCCAAGGCGCTGTATGAACGCGCGCTCGCCGGAGCGACCGATTTCAGCGCCGCCAAAACCTTGATCGAATCGGCCAAGCAGACCGGCGACACCGTGTTCATGCAGGCCGCCCTGAAGAAAGCCGGCGACCTCGCCAGCGCCACCGGCGAATACATCGACCTGGCCGAAGGGCTGGCGAGCGTGGGCGACAAGCCGGGTGCGGCAGTGCTGCTGGACAAGGCGGAAGAAGCCGTCGCCGGGCTGGACGAGATGCAGAAGCTGGTCACCGCGGTAGAAGCGCATCTGGCCGACGACGCCGAACGCCTGGCGCGGGTCAAGGTCAAGCTGGAAAAGCGCCAGGCCAATCACGCGCGCTACATGGAATTCCAGCAACTGGAAAAAGACGCCGCCAGCGTCAAGCAATTCCTCGCGCTGGCCGAACGGGTCCGGCTGGAACTGGAAGACCCCTTCTATTCCGCCAAGCTGATCGAAGCTGCCGAAGCCCTGCTCGACGGTACCGGCTACCAGTTCTCGCGCTACAAGCCGATTCTGGTGGCCGTCGACAAGAATCTCGACGACACCGCGTGGCTCAGCCGCCTGCTCGATCGCGCAGCGGAGAATGCCACCGACTCCATCTCGTTCCGCGACCTGGCGGTGACCGCCGCCACCCTGAAGCATCGCGAACTCGGTGTCTCCAAGGCACGCGCCTATCTGGCTGCACGTGAAGCCGCGCTGAATGCTGATGCCAACGCCGGCGTTTACGACACAGCCAAACTCGCTGAAGCCAGCTTTGCCGCCACCCAGGATGCCGCCGAAGCCAGTCGCCTGCTCGAAGCCGCACGCGCCCAAGCCAAAGACCACTACGCGCTGCTGCACATCGGCCGCCTGTATGCCTCGATGGGCAACGCCGCCAAGGCCGACGAACTGTTCACCGCCGCTGCCGCCACGTGCAGCAATGGCGACGCCTGCATCCAGTTCATCGATCGTCTCAAGGGCTATGCGCTGCCGGCCGAGGCGTTGAAAAAGTGGTATGCCGAGTGCGGCGGGCACATGAAAGCGCCGGCCGACAAGCTGCGCTGGGCCGAGGGCATCGCCGATGCGCTGAACGACAAAGCCTGGGCCACTGAGGCGTATTCCAGTCTTGCCGGCCAGTTCACCGGCAGCGATGCGGCGCGCTTCGAACTCAGCCGCCGTTCGCGCGCCGACCTCAATTATTTCGGCACCGCCCGCCGCCATTGACCCTTCTGCAATGCCCCTGAAAACAGCCCGGTTGTACGGGCTGTTTTTATTTGTACACTTCAGTAAGCAAGCACTTTCTGGAGCCGTCCATGGTCGAAAACCTGTCCGCCCTCATCGACACCGTACAGAAGAACTGCACCATCGCTGATGCCCGCCACGCGCGCGACATGACGATCTGCACTTTCCTGCTGGAAATGCGCGAGTACTACCGCTGGGAAATGGAAATCCCCTACGGCGCGCGCCTGCCCAAGGACGAGCTCGGCGACTGGCTCACCGCGCGTGAAAGCCTGTGGGACACCGTAGAAGAAGAAGCCTTCCTGCCGCTACCGGTCAGCGGCGGCATCGACCCGTTCGACGCCGCCGACGTCAACCGCGCCCTGCTTCCCTACGGCCTGGTCTACAGCAGCGGGCTGGGCCATTTCCGCAAACCCCATTTCGTGCTGGCCGAACTCAAGCGCGCCGAAGTCCGCGAAGGCGTGAAGGTCTACGTTGCCGGCTGCGAATACGCGCGCGACCTGATCGCGCCGCCTGCGGCCATGCGCGACGGCGCCATTTTCCTGCGCATGGACGCGGTGCGGCGCCTGCTGTGGAACAAGTTCGAAGAATGGCAATGGAAGGAAAAGGACACCGCGCTCGGCCGTGCATTCGCCCACTATGACTTCGAGCGGGATATCGAGCGCGGCCTCGACCGCATGGCCGAGGCCGAAAGCGAAGCCATGATCCTGCACGAAGTGGGCGAAGCGCGCGCCGAAAAGCTGCTCGGCGATGACTGGAACAGCATGCTCGGCCAGCTCGATTCGAAGCATGCCGAACTGCTGGCCCGCGCCGTACGCGACCATCTGGCCGATTGCCTGGTCACGCTGCCGACGCTACTGGAACGCCAGTCCTATGGCTCGCTGCATTTCTATCTGGCCAACCTGTCCGGCCTGCGGCGCGCCCTGTTCCCGGCGCTGGTGCAGGCCTACGATCAATGGCTCGGCAGCCGCGATGGCGACCCGCTCGCCGCCGTCATCGATGCCGCCGCCACGCACTGGCTGGAGGCGGCGCAGAAACTGACGGCCGCCTACCAGCGCGACCCCGCGCACGGCGACGCGAACATCAACGCGCTTGCGGGCGGCGACCTGGCCAGCCTGAAGTTTTAGCGCAAGCCCGAAAAGCCCGGAAAGGGTGTTACTACGCAGGTGACTAATCCCCTGTGCCTTCAGGGAGTTGCGGACGCTGAAAAGCTGAAAACTGCGATATATTTTTAGGGAGTTGTGCGGGGGAATATGAAGCTTGAGCGAAACGCTATATCCAGTACCCACTTCGCCCGCTCGGCGGCTTTCAACCCTGACAGGCCAAACTGGCTGGAATAGTAGCGGGACATGGCTTTTTCAGCCTGTGGATACGCCTGCAGAATCTTCTTATAGGCCATTTTTGCCGAAGCATCCCCTTCGGCCCAGTCCCGCAAACCTGCATCTATCTCAGTTCGCGAGTTATACGCATCGGCGTCTTCAAGGGCCCACGGCCTAATTGCCGCATTCGCCCAGACATGCTGCATGCGTACCCTGAGCCTAGCTGTCGGCTGCAGCGTCCCCTCACCTTCACCCGTGCCGTGAGTTTTGTCGAGAAGAAGCGCAAGCGCTCTGACCTGCTTCGGAAGAAGGGTTACAGGGGCCACACCGTCGGGAGTAAAGCTGATGCGGCAGATTGGCTCGAAGCGCCCCGTCTTCTCAGCGTATACCGTCCAATCGGCTAGCTCCTCGTAAGGCTCACCAACATTGAGGATCCACATTTTTCCGGACGACGCTACGCGAAAAACAAGCGGTGGACGCCACGAGTCCTGGATCATAGGTTGCTGCCACAGCACGTTCCCAAATCCGTCCTGGATGCCATCAAGGAAGCTTGCCTGCTCGATGCTAGCGCTCAACAGATACAGTGAATACATGTCCCCCCGCCAGCCTACGGGGATCTCCCGAACAATAATCCGCGTCTGGCGTTCCTGCTGTGTTTCCCAGTAAATACTTCGGATGGCCGCATGCCCCAGCTGGGGTATCTTTTCGAACAAGGTCTCGTCCGCGACCAATGCGTCGCCTCCTGATATGTCGACGTCAGTGGCGCCCAGAACCAGCTTGCTGCGCATGCCGTCCGGAAGGTTTAGCGGCGCGTAGAGACGAAAAGACCTCGAAGTGAACATAGAGGACGCCAACTTCAAGGCGTCCGCACATTCCAGGCTGTCAACGTCTCCGGTAGGTCGAGGCAACGGCCCGATCGCTGAAGCTGTGGTTAGCCACAGGCAGGAGATCGCCAAGAAGAGCTTTTGGGCATAGTTGATAGCAGGCGTCATGTCAGTTCAGGGAAATGCGAGCTCCGCAAAGTGTAGGCATGCTACACGCACGTCTGCTAAACCCAGTACAGCCCTCTCCGAAGCCCAGCAATGGCACGGGAAATCCGCGTTTTTAGTCATCTGCGTAGTAACACCCCCGGAAATGAAAAACGCCGCTCATTGAGCGGCGTTTTTTTACAACTGGTGCCGATGGCCGGAATCGAACTGGCGACCTTCGCATTACGAATGCGCTGCTCTACCAACTGAGCTACATCGGCGAAAAACAGCGCGCATTATAGCCAATTCACCCCGGCTTGTGGCGGCCTACAGTGCGGCTTTCAAGCGGGCGACCACCTGCTCCTGGCCGATCAGTTCCAGCGTGGCGTCGATAGCCGGGGTTTGCGGCTCGCCGGTCACCAGCACGCGCACCGGCATCGCCAGCTTGGGCATCTTGAGGCCGTGGGCAGCCAGAGTTTCCTTGAATGCGGCGCTGATGGCGCTGCGCTCCCAGGTCAGCGCGGCAAAACGTTCGGCCAGTTCGGCCAGCGCAGGCAGCACCTCGGGGGTGACATGCTGCGCCAGCAGTTCGGCGGTGGGGTGCAGGGTGCGATAGAACAGGGTGGCGGCGTCGGCCAGTTCTTCGATCGTGGCGGCGCGTTCTTTCACCAGCGCGCAGACCGCCGCCAGGTCGGGGCCCTTGTCCGGGTCGGCGCCGTTGCGCACCAGAAACGGCCGGGTCAGGTCGGCCAGCCGGCTGTCGTCGGCAGCCTTGATGTACTGCTGGTTGAGCCAGCGCAATTTCTCGGTGTTGAACTGCCCGGCCGAGGAGGTGATGTGGTCGAGGTCGAACCACTGCACGAACTGCTCGCGGCTAAAAATTTCGGCGTCGCCATGCGACCAGCCGAGGCGGGCCAGATAGTTGATCACGGCTTCCGGTAGATAGCCGTCCTCGAAATACTGCATCACCGACACCGCGCCGTGGCGCTTCGACAGCTTGGTGCCGTCGTCGCCCAGAATCATCGACAAATGGGCGTATTGCGGCACGGTCGCGCCGAGCGCTTTCAGGATGTTGATCTGGCGCGGGGTGTTGTTGACGTGGTCGTCGCCGCGAATGACGTGGCTGATCTGCATGTCCCAGTCGTCCACCACCACGCAGAAGTTGTAGGTGGGGGTGCCGTCGCCGCGCGCGATGATGAGATCGTCGAGCTCGGCGTTGGAAAACTCGATCACGCCCTTGACCAGATCCTTCCACGCCACGCTGCCCTCGGTGGGGTTCTTGAAACGCACCACCGGGGTCACGCCGGCCGGCGGCGGCGGCAGAGTCTTGCCGGGTTCGGGGCGCCAGCGGCCGTCGTAGCG
>JAGVGD010000103.1 GCA_020057245.1 Thiobacillus sp.
GTCGGACAAGGCGTGGGCGAAGGCTTCGGCGTCGCGCACCCCCTGCGGCGTGGCGTTGCGGCTGCCCACCACGCCAAGGCCGGGCAGGCTCAACAGACTGCGTCGACCCTTGCAGTACAGCACGGCGGGCGGATCGCCAATTTCCAGCAGGCTTTTCGGGTAGTCCGCGTCCGCCAGCGTCAGCAGGCTGTTGCCGGGCTGATCCAGCCAGGCCAGGGTGGCTTCCAGCAAGGCTGCGTCGGGTTCGCCCAGCAGCGCATCGCACTGGGCGCTGGACAGGTGAGCCGAGAGTGCCGTGCGTCCTGACGCCAAAACGGCCTCCGGAGAACCGAAGGCCGTCAGCAGGCGGATCAGGCTGGTGTTGCCGACCCCGGGGGCGAGCGCCAGGCGCAGCCAGGAATCAAACATGGCGCAGCCAGGCGTCAGGCATGGTGAATCCTATGCAAAGGCGTTCAGGGTGTCTGTACGCGGTCAAGCAGATAGACCGGTCCGCTGGATTGCATGATGAGTGCGTACGACACCCGCTCATACACGCGATACAGCATCACCAGTCCACTCTGGGCATCCGGCAGCTTGACGTCGTCGGCGTTGCCGCTGCCGAGACAGGTCTTGCGGAAGCTGTTGTTGACTTCGGCTACCTGATCGTAGGTGACCTTGCCGTCTTCCTTCAGGCAGCGCACATCGCTGTACAGCCAGGCGCCGCCATCGGGGGCGGCGCTGGCTTCCTTGACCCATGTCACGTTTTTGTCCTCGGCCGACGTGAGCTCAACGGCCAGACCTTCGCGGTAAACCGCCAGCACATGGCCCTGCTCCAGGCCGTCGCGGCTGCCACGGTCGATCACCACGGTCTGGTATTGGCCGCTGTCGGACATGCCGCCGTAGGCCGAGATGATGCGGCCGTTGATCTTGGTTTCGGGCGCGTGCGGGATGTATTCGAAGGCGGTGCCTTCGTCCGCTTTCACCAGTTTGTCCTTCGGCAGAATTTCCTGTGCCGACTGGGTGATGCGGATTTTTTGCGGCGCGCCTTCGACCAAGGTGCGTGCATCGCCCAGATATTCGACTTCATACCCCAGCACCTCGCCGGTTGCGGGGTCTTTCAAGGCCTTTCCTGGGCGCAGCACGTTCCAGCGCGTCACCCCCGGTTTGCCGCCGGTGGCAAAGGCCTCGTCGCCGGTGCCCAGCACCACGCGTTCGCTGTTGGTGCCCAGAATGAAGGGCGCACCGTCCAGTGCGTCCGCCGGGGCGACGCGTGGCTGCGCCAGAAACGGGAAAATCACCCGGCTGGGAATCGCCGGAATGGCCTCACTGCCCATTTCGGTGATGCGTTCGCCTGGAGAAAGCTTGACGGTAGTCATGCCGCTCTTGTCGCCCTTGACCAGAGACAGGCGCGGTTCCTTGCCGCTGCGGTCGAGTACCACCAGATCGCCCGGATAGATCCAGTGCGGATTCTTGATTTCCTCGCGGTTCATGTTCCAGATTTGCGGCCAGCGCCAGGGATCTTTGAGGAATTTTCCGGAAATGTCCCACAGCGTGTCGCCCTTGACCACAACATATTTGTCGGGGGCGTTGTCCTGCAGTTTGAGCGTATCGGCCAGCACCGGTGTTGCCAGTAGCAGGGCAAGTGAAATAACGAGTTGACGCACGGGAACCCCCTCCATTTAGACTTTGTCTCTCAAACTGAAAACAGCCGGGTTGAAAATGGCTGTGTTGAAAATATACTGTGCGCCTAACTTACGGCCATCACCGACCTTATATTTAGGGCAACGCGCTTTGCAGATGCAGATTTTGCATCAAAGTGTGCACTCAGCCCATTCATTCGCAAAGCTTTTTTATGGCCAAACTCGACATTCTCCACTACCCCGATACGCGCCTGCATACGATCGCCAAGCCGGTGGCGGCGGTCGATGCCCGCATCCGGAAACTCGTCGACGACATGGCCGAAACCATGTACGCCGCTCCGGGCATCGGGCTGGCCGCCACGCAGGTCAATGTGCACGAACGGGTCGTCGTGATCGACATTTCCGAAACCCACGACGACCTGCTGGTGCTGATCAACCCTGAAATCATCGCCCAGTCCGGCACCGAGGAAAGCGAAGAGGGCTGCCTGTCGGTGCCCGGCATCTACGACAGGGTGAAGCGTGCTGAACGGGTGACCGTGCGTGCGCTGGACCGGGCCGGCAGGCCGTTCGAACTCGAAGCGGACGGCCTGCTGGCCGTGTGCATCCAGCATGAAATGGATCACTTGATGGGCAAGGTGTTCGTCGATTACCTGTCCGGACTCAAGCGCAACCGCATCAAGGCCAAGCTGCAAAAGCAGGCGCGCGAGCACCGCCCCGACGCCGCGCCGCGCCGCGCGTCGCTCTGAGTCGGCTGCCCGTGCGCATCATCTTTGCCGGCACCCCGCCGTTTGCAGCGGCAGCCCTCAACGCTTTGGCGGATGCCGGGCACGAAATCGTTCTGGTGCTGACCCAGCCTGACCGGCCCGCCGGTCGCGGCATGAAACTGACCCCCAGCGCCGTCAAGCAGGCCGCTCTTGTGCGCGGCTTGGCGGTCTCTCAGCCGCCCAGCCTGAAAACGCAGGAAGCCCAGGCCAAACTGCGCGAGGCGAACGCCGATGTCATGGTGGTCGCCGCATATGGCCTGATCCTGCCGCAATCCGTGCTCGATCTGCCGCGCCTGGGTTGCCTCAATATCCACGCTTCGCTGCTGCCGCGCTGGCGCGGCGCGGCGCCGATCCAGCGCGCGATTCTGGCGGGCGACCGCGAAACCGGCATCACCATCATGCAGATGGACGCCGGGCTGGATACCGGCGCGATGCTGTCCCGCGTCGCGCTGCCGATCGGTGACGCTGACACGGCTGCCAGCCTGCACGATGTGCTGGCCGTTGCGGGGGCGGATGCCATCGTGGCCGCGCTGGCGCATATCGCCGATCTGGCGCCGCAGGCGCAGGACGATGCGCTTGCCACCTACGCCGCCAAGCTCTCCAAGGAAGAAGCGCAGCTCGACTGGCGCCAGCCGGCCGACGCCTTGGCACGCGCGGTGCGCGCTTACTGTCCGGTGCCGGGCGCGTGGACGCTGCTGGATGGCGCGCCGCTCAAGATA
>JAGVGD010000123.1 GCA_020057245.1 Thiobacillus sp.
CTCAGGCTGGGCCTGACGCTGCCCGCCTGCACCCTGCCGCTGGTGGCCGTGGTCGGCGTCATCGCCGCCCTGGGTCAACGCATCGACCTCGCGCTGTGGGCGGGGCTGGCCTTCGCCGGGATGTTCTCGCTGCCCACGGTATGGGACAGCCTGCATGGCCTGAATGCGGCGCATCTGGCATTCCTGGGCAAGGCCGCCGGCGCGAGCCCCTACGTGACGGCCCTGTTGCTGTGGGGCGGCGCTTTTCTGATCTGGCAGACAGGCATCTGAAACATGGACATGACCGCATTGCAAACGACACTGGAACAGGCCAGCCTCGCATCGCTGGGGGTCGGTTTTGCCGCAGGCTTTATCTTCAGTTTCAACCCGGTGGCGCTGGCGGCCATTCCGGTTTCGCTCGCCTATGTGACCAAGGCCCATGAGACGAAGCGCGCCGTGCGCTTCGGCGCCATGTTCATCGCCGGCATGGTCCTGACGCATGTGTTCCTGGGTGCGGCGGCCGGCCTGGGCGGGATGTGGGTGCAAAGACTCCTGGGCCGGGAATGGGGGCTGCTGCTGGGGCCGCTCCTGATCCTGCTGGGCTTGATGTGGCCGGGGTGGATCAGGCTGCCGCTTCCCGTCATCCGCTTTCGCGCCCGGCGCGCCGAGAACGGCTGGGGCGCGTTCGCTCTGGGCATTCCGTTTTCAGTGGCGATATGTCCATTCTGCGCGCCAGCTTTGGTGATCCTGCTGGGCGTGGCCACCGGCATCGGCTCGCCGCTGTTCGGCGCCACGCTGCTGCTGGCGTTCGCCCTTGGGCGCGCGGTGCCCATCCTACTGGGCGCGTGGGCGGTAGGCTGGCTGGAAAGCCTGGAGCCGCTGCGGCATGCCCAGAGAAGCTTCGAAATTGTCGGGGCGCTGCTCCTGATCCTCTCCGGGCTTTACATGCTGAACGCCTATTTCTTTTTCATTCCCGGTCTAGCCGCGTAGGAGGCTTCATGAGGTTTGCATTGCGTGCGTGGCTGATGTCCTGCGTTTTGTCTGGATTGTTCGGCATCAATGCCCAGGCGGCCGAGCCGAAGCCGATTCCATTCGTCATGCAAATGACCATTGGCGATTCCGATGCGCAGCGGCGCGCATTCATGCAAATCGCCAAGGTGCTGGAGGATATCGGTCCGCACAAGGTGAGCATCGAGGTGGTGGCCTACGAGGGCGGCATTGCCTCGCTGCTGGTCAACAACAACGATACTGTGACGCTGATCGCCGCGCTGGCGCGGGAAGGCGTGCGGTTCAAGGCCTGCCGCATCAGCATGCGTGGACACGGGTACACCGATGCCGATTTCCCGCTGGAGGTCGAGTTCGTCCCCGCCGGCGCGCCGGAGGTGATTCGGCTGCAGATGGAAGATTACCGCTACTGGCGTCCCTGAGCGCCAGAGCGAGTCACCCAGCGCAGCAGGACAACTGCTTCACGTCCTTGGTGAAGGTCTGGGCGCAGAGCTTCAGCCCCTCCACCATGGTGAGGTAAGGGAACAGTTGCCCGGCCAGATCGGCGACCGTCATACGGTTGCGAATAGCCAGCGCGGCAGTCTGGATGATCTCGCCGCCTTCTCCCGCCAACACCTGTGCACCAAGCAGGTGTCCGGTATTTTTGTCCGCCACCAGTTTGATGAAGCCGCGCGTGTCGAAATTCGCCAGAGCGCGCGGCACGTTGTCGAGCGTGAGCGTGCGGCTGTCGGTCTCCTTGCCGAGTTTCCTGGCCTGCGCTTCCGTGAGGCCCACCGTGGCCACTTGCGGATCGGTGAATACCACCGCCGGCACGACGGAGAGATCCAGTGCCGCATCGCCGCCGGTTATGTTGATCGCCGCGCGGGTGCCGGCCGCTGCCGCCACGTACACGAACTGCGGCGCATTGGTGCAGTCGCCGGCCGCGAAGATGTGCCGCACCGAGGTGCGCAGGTGATCGTCCACGACGATGGCACCGCTGGCGTCCAGTGCCACGCCGGCGCGGTCGAGGCCGAGTCCCGCCGTGTTGGGCTTGCGCCCGGTGGCGACAAGCAGCTTGTCGCCGCTGATGAGCCCTGCACTGGTTTCCAGTTCAAACGCCTTGCCGTCGAAGCGCACGGCGGTAACAGTGGTGTCCGTGAGAACCCGCATGCCTTCTTCCATGAGCGCCGCCTTGAGCCCTTCGCCGATGGCGGGATCTTCCTTCGACAGCAGCGCGCCGCGCGCCACGAGGGTAACGCGGCTGCCCAAGCGCAAGAATGCCTGCGCGATTTCCAGCGCGACCACCGAGCCGCCGTAGACGAGCAGGTGGGCCGGCGACTCCTCCGCGATCAATGCCTCGGTGGATGTCCAGTACGGCGTACCAGCGAGTCCAGGCACGTCTGGAATTTGCGGCGAGCGGCCGGTGGCGATCAGGATGCGGTCGGGCGTGAGGCGCTTTTCGGCTCCATCAGGTTGTTTCACAACGAGCGTCTTCGCATCCTCGAAGCGGGCGAAGCCGTGCAACAGAGCGATGCCCGGGTTCGTTTCCAGAATGCTTTCGTATTTGGCGTGGCGCAGTTCTTCCACACGCGCCTGTTGTTGTGCGACCAGTGCTTTGCGATCCAGCACGGGCGCATGCTTGGCCAGACCGGGAAACGGATGCTGGGCTTGCAGGTGCGCCACGTGGGCGGCGCGAATCAAAATCTTCGACGGCACGCAGCCGACGTTGACGCAGGTGCCGCCTACGACGCCTGCTTCGATCACGGTTACGTCAGCGCCTGCCTCCACCGCGCGGATGGCACCGGCGAAGGCGCCCGAGCCGGTGCCGATGATGGCGACGCTGAGTTTGGCTTCGGTCTTGGGCACGGTGCCGCCCGCCACTTCCGCGCCGTAGCCCTTGGCGCGTACGGCGGCGAGCAGTGCGGCAACGGGGGTGATCAAGGCCGTTTCCACGCGTGCCGTGGCGTTGGCGTATGACACGTCCGCTCTGGCCACGCCGGCGACAGTCAGCAGCGCTTGTTTCACGGATGCGGCGCAATGGTCGCAGGTCATGCCCGTTAGGTGGAGGATCTGCTCGCTCATTTGGTTTTTTCACCTTTCACGGTGGATTCATAGCCCGCCTCGAAGGTGGCGTCTTCCAGCGCCTTGACGCTGGTTTTGGCATCGTCGAAGGTCACGACGGCTTCTTTTTTCTCGAAGGAAACGACCGCCTTCGACACACCCGGCACCTTGACCAGCGCCTTCTTCACGGTGATCGGGCAGACCGCGCAGTACATGCCGGGCACGGACAGCGTGACGGTGCGCACGGCGGCGAATGCGGCATCGGCGAAAGCGAAAGCGAGGATTGAGGCGAGAATCAGTTTTTTGGCTTGCGCCGAAACGAGCGTTTTCATGACGAGACTCCTTTAGTAAAACAGCGGGGCAAGGTAGGGAAAGATCAGGGCGAGAACGACAAGCACGGCCACCATCCAAAACAGAACCTTATAGATGCGGTTGGTCTGGAGCATGGCGCACAGCGAACCTGGCGTGCAGGCCGCCGCTGGAGCGCGGTAGATTTTTTTCCAGGCGAAGAACAAAGCAATGATGGCGGCCCCGAGGAAGTAGGGCCGAAACTGCTCCAGCACGGCGAGATTGGCCACCCAGGCGCCGCCGACGCCGAGCATGACCAGCACCAGCGGGCCGATACAACACAGGGAAGCGGCGATAGCGGCGATGACGCCGCCGATGAGCGGCAAGCGCCCGGCTTTCTCTTGCAACATGTTTTCTCCCTTCCGGATCTTGGATGAATAGCGTAACGTTACTTCCGTAGTCATGTACGGAGTCAAGCGGTATGGGGATCAATCTGGAAAATCTGACCATCGGCGCCTTCGCCAAGGCGGCCGGGGTCAATGTGGAAAGCATCCGGTTCTATCAGCGCAAGGGCTTGCTGCCGGAGCCGGACAAGCCCTACGGCAGTATTCGCCGATATGGTGAGGCGGATGTGACGCGCGTGCGGTTCGTGAAATCGGCCCAACGGTTGGGTTTCAGCCTGGACGAAATCGGAGAGTTGCTGCGGCTGGAGGACGGCACCCACTGCGAGGAAGCCAGCCACTTAGCCGAGCACAAGCTCAAAGACGTGCGAGAGAAGTTGGCTGATCTGGCGAGCATGGAGTCTGTGCTGTCCGAGCTTGTGTGCGCCTGCCAC
>JAGVGD010000182.1 GCA_020057245.1 Thiobacillus sp.
CATCGCGCCCAGGCAGCGCAGCGCGCCTAGACAACGCAACGTCAACCGGCTCATGGCGCCTTGCTCCCGGCGTCGCCGGGTGCGCGCCAGAAATCGAAAAAATTGAACCAGTTGTACGGCGCGGCGCGGCAATGGCGCTCCAGACAGGCGGCGTAGTCGCTCACCGCCTGCCGGATGGCGGCATCGCGCCCGGCACGCTCGACCTGGCTGAAATCGGCCAGTTTTTCAAAGTGGATGGCGTAGCGATTGCCGCCCAGATAGAGCCCGGTCATGAACACCACCGGTCGCTTGAGCATCGCCGCCAGCCGCATCGAGCTGAGTGGAAATGCGGCTGGCTGACCCAGAAACGGCAGCGTCTGCGTGGGGCCCGTATCCAGCGCGCGATCCGCCAGCACGCCGAGCACCACGCCTTCATCCAGGCGCGCCTGCACCTGCAACATGGAATCGAGCCGTCCCAGCGGGATGATGTCCTGCACGGCTGCCGGGCTAATGGCAGCGAGTGCGGCGTTGATCTGGCGAGCGTTTTCCTCGTACATCACCATCGCCACCCGCAAACCGGGCTGTTGCCGCCCAACCGCGCGCACCAGCTCAAAACTGCCCATGTGCGCCCCCATCAGAAACAAGCCCTGTCCACTGGAATAGGCCGCATCAAACACCTCCCGCCCGTGCACCTGAATATCAAACAGGTCATAGCGGTCATTGAGCAGATACACCCGGTCGTGGATGCAGGTGGCGAAGCTGTGGAAATGGCGAAACTGTTCGGACAGTCGGGGCGCCCGCCCGAGCGCGCGTCGCAGGTAGCCGCGCGAAGCCGCGCGGGCGCGGGGCGAAAACAGCAGGAAATACAGGCTGATCCCCACCAGCACCCCGCGCGACAACGGACGCCCCAGGGTCAGCGAAATCCAGCTCATCACACGCAACATCAGCATGTTGCTGCGTTCCGGGCGCTTGAGCCATTCGGCCTGATGTTCGACCCCGGAGGGACTCATGAACTCGCCCCGTCTGCTGCAGCAAAAGCCACGATGCCACTGGCGACCACACGCTCAACCGCCTTCAGTTCGAAGCGGAACACGCCAGTCGAGGTCGACACATAGTCGAGGCGCAGGTTTTCGCCGGGTTGAACAGGGCTGAGAAATTTCGCCGATTTGATTTGAGCCGTCGCGTCCGCCCTGCCCTGCAACGCAGCCAGCGCGAACAGCGCCTCGTCCAGCAACACCACGCCGGGCAGAATCGGCTGGCCGGGGAAATGCCCGGCATAAGCCGGATGATCGGCGGCGATCGTCAGCGTCAGGCTCTGCACCGTCATGCCGGCAGTCCGGGTGCGGCTTTCGCCTGCAGGCTGGACAGCAAGGTCTGCGCCAGCTGATTGGACAGCTTGCCGGTGGCGTTGCGCGGCAGCGCGTCGACAAACAGCAGTGGACGCGGCAGAAAAACCGGATCGATGCGTTCGCGCAGCGCGTGCATCAGCGCAGCCGGAGTCAAGGTCGGCGCCACCACCAGCACAACCAGCCGGCGCACATTCTCCAGCGCGCCCGCATCGTCCGGCGGCAACATGAACACGCCGTCGTCCACCCCGGGAATCGCATTCAGCTGATAGTTCAGATAAGCCAGCGAAGTGCGCTTGCCCGCGATGTTGACCAGATCGGCATGGCGGCCATGCAGCAAAAACTGGCCCGGACTTGCGTCCAGAGGCTCGATCACATCGCTCAGCCGGGTCGGCGTTTCGATATGCCCGCCCTCGGCCCACACCGCCTCGCCGGCGTTCCACAGGCGTACGCCCGGGAAAGCCTGCCAAGCTATGCCCGCAGTGGTGCGGCGCGTCGCCAGCTGGCCGGTTTCGGTGCAGCCGTAGATTTCCAGCAGTGGGCAGCCAAAGCGGCGTTCGGCCTCGGCCGCCAGCTGGGTCGACAGCGGCGCGGTGGCGGAAAGCAGCAAGTCGGCCGCCGGCAGTTCGGTTGACGCCGCCAGCAATGCGCGTAGGTGATAGGGCGACGTCGCCAGCACGCGCGGCCGGGGCAACTGCGCCAGCGCCATGCCGATATCGTCCGGGTAAAACGGGCTGCCGTCATGCAAGGCCGCGCCGCATTGCAGCGGCAGCAGCACCGTGGTTTCCAGCCCGTACATGTGCTGCGGCGGCACCGTGCCCAGCAGCGCATGCGCCGGCGTGATTCCCAGCCGCGCGCCCTCGGCCTGCACATTGCGCACCAGGCTGCCCCAGCGCTTGTCATGCGGCGTCGGCTCGCCCGTGGAGCCGGAAGTGAAAACCTGCGCGATGAGCTGGTCGCGATCGATCTGCGGAATGGGCGCTGTCTTCAGGGCGGGCGGCATGGCTTGCGGATAGGTAAATACCGGCAGATCGATGTCGCGCGCATCCTGATCGGCAATGCAGAACACATCCGGCGCACGGCGCTGCATCTGCCGCACCATCTCCACCGTGTGATTGGGCGGCAACACGCTCACCCGACCGCTGACGATGCAGGCTGCCAGCGCAACCGTGAAGCGGTAGCGATTGCTGCACAGATTGAGCACATGCCGCCCCGCCGGCAATTGCGCCGCGAGATACCCGACTTCATGCAGGAACTGGCGGACGCTGACCGCCACCTCGCCGCGCCACGCCACGGTGGCGTCGAGGTTGGAATGGGCAAGCAGCGGCAGGCTCGGCATGGTCGGGCGCGCTGGTTCAGCGCGAATTCGAAGACGCGTCCGGCAACGTGGCGGGCTTGTTCCAGAATGCACGCACGCCATCCATGATGCTGTGTTTCTCCAGATCAGGCAGTTTGCGCAAACGCACCGCATATTCAATCGCGAACATCAGCAGAATCAGCGGAAACGACAGGAAGTTGGCAAAAACCGACCACGCCTCCGTGCTGGCGCAGCAAAACAGCGCACTGGATACCAGCGCGGTCGCCAGAAAAAACAGCGTCCACGCCAGCGTGACCTGCCGCGTATAACGCAGCACCTCCGGCGCCAGACGGCTGCGATGCACGGTTTCGGCCAGCCGGGTCACCAGCGCTTGCCGCCCGCGCAGCAGCGTCGCGCCGAATACCGCAGCCAGCATGAGATTGGTGCCGGCATGTTGCAGAAAATACACCCAGTTGAAATTGCGCTGCAGCGCGCCCCAGAACAGCCCCAGCAATCCGGCTACCGTCACGCACAGCAGCACCATGAGCAGCCGCCTGGGCGAGCGCCAGGCCAGCCACAGCAAAATCGCCAGCGAAGGCGCCAGCGACACGGCCACCCCGAGCGACGGCATGGTGGTCGCGGCCGACGTGGCTGTGCTGAAATGCGCCAGGACCGGATACGCAACCGCCCCTGCAGCGATGGCCCACCCGCGTGCGACGCGCGCCCAGCTCATGCGCATGGCCCCAGGAGCCTGTCGAACTTGAAGGAAATCGGCTGCAAATCCGCCTGACCGGTCCATATTTCGCCGCTTCTTTGGGCAATAGAACGACTATTACCCTGCAAAATCGTCAAAATCTGGCCTCGACCAGCCAAATTTTCGCTTCGATTCTTCAAGTCCGACAGGCCCCTGGGCTCATTTCGTCCGGTTGGCCGCGATGTGCTGGGTCAAGCCGGCGAGCGAGCTGAAAATGCGAACGTTATCGGCGCTATCTGAGCGCAGCGAAAACCCGTACTGCTTGGACACCACCAGCGCCACTTCCAGAATGTCGATGGAATCAAGCCCCAATCCCTCGCCATAGAGCGGCGCGTCGGGCTGAATGTCCTGCGGACCAAGGTCCAGATTGAGCGCGGTCACAATCAGACCGGCGACCTCGTTTTGCAGCGCCTGATTGGATTCGGTTGGAAGAAATTCGGACATATCGGTTTCAAGGCAAACAAAAATGGGCGGAACAATCCGATCCAGCCAGATTGAGCCGCCCATTATATTCGGTATGCCCGCCAACCGAGACTTGCCCGCTTACGGCTTGCGATACACCATGCGTGCCTGCGTGGCCGGATCGGTCGCAATTTCCTTGATGCGGCCGTCCTTGTCCCAAACCACCCGATACGGCTCGAAACTCGACGCCCAGTAGTTCCACACCGGCGCATCCAGCGACGGCGTCTCATCCCGCTGCGGATAACCGACGGCGATGATGGTCTGTTCCTTGGTCATGCCCACCGCAACCTGGCCGAGCTTGATCGCCTCGCGCACATAAGCCGGATAAGCGGCAATTTTCGTCTTGGGGTCATCCGTCAGGATCAATTTCTCCGCAAACTGCTGCAGCGTTTCCTGTGCGCGTCCATAATCCAGCCCGAAGCGCATATCCTTGCCGTTCATGTCCACATACACCCGGTTGCTGCCGTAACTTTTCAGCTTGACGGGGGTGCCCGCCGGCACAAATGGCAAGGCGCCAAAATTGGAATCGCTGATCCAGTCGCCTTCATGGTGCAGGTTGCAACGGTGTAACCCACGCGAACAGGCGCCTCCGGCGCGGAATCGAACCATCCGGCCTGGGCATGCGACATGCCGAGCGCCACCACCGACAGAACCAGCATCTTTTTGATTTTGTTAGTCATCTTCATCCTTCCCTCCCCTTGAGCGCAAACAGCGTTGCAAAACGCCGAGGCTACCGCAGCCCACGGGCTTTTCCAACCCGCGCAGACAGGCGTCACACAGGATTCACAACGGGGGACTGGAAAAAATCGAATAAGCTTGCTATGCTTCTCGTTTTTCCCGTTTCCCGGAAGATTTTTCAATGCCCTTCGTCAAAATCAAAGAAAACGAGCCCTTCGATGTCGCACTGCGCCGCTTCAAGCGCTCCATCGAAAAAGTGGGTCTGCTGACCGAACTGCGCGCCCGCGAGTTCTACGAGAAGCCCACCGCCGAGCGCAAGCGCAAGCTCGCCGCTGCCGTCAAGCGCCAGAGCAAGCGCCTGCGCGGCCAGCAACTCCCCCCCAAGATGTATTGATTCTGCGCCCGCAGAATCAGGTCCACCATGTCGCTCAAGGCAGGCATTACTGAGGACATGAAAACGGCCATGCGCGCCAAGGATACGGCGCGCCTCGGTACGATTCGTCTGTTGCTCGCTGCGATCAAGCAGCGGGAAGTCGACGAACGGATCGAACTGGACGACGCAGCCGTCAGCAGCATCGTCGAAAAGCTCATCAAACAGCGCAAGGACTCGATCAGCCAGTTTCAGACGGCCGGACGCGATGATCTGGTCGCCGCCGAGCAGGCCGAACTGGTGGTACTGCAGGCCTATCTGCCCGAACAGCTTTCCACCGCCGAAGTCGAAGCGGCCGTTGCCGCGGCGATAGCCGAGTCCGGCGCCGCCAGCGCAAAGGACATGGGCAAGGTCATGGGTCTGCTGAAGCCCCGCCTCGCCGGCCGCGCCGACATGGGGCAGGTCTCTGCGCTGATCAAAGCCCGTCTGGCGGGCTGAGCTTCCCCCGGCGCCCGTCCGGGTTTTTCATGCAGCACCCCTGACATGCGGCAATCATGATCCCGCGCGACTTCATCGATACACTGCTTGCCCGCGTTGATATCGTTGATGTCATCGACCGTCGCGTGTCGCTGAAAAAAGCCGGCCAGAACTACCAGGCCTGCTGCCCGTTCCACAGCGAAAAAACCCCCTCCTTCACCGTCAGCCCGACCAAGCAGTTCTACCATTGCTTTGGCTGCGGCGCGCACGGCACCGCGCTCGGCTTCCTGATGGAATACGAGCACATGAGCTTTCCCGATGCCGTCGCCGCACTGGCGCAGGATGTCGGCCTGGCGATTCCGGAGTCGGCCCAGGAACCCGAGCGGCCCAGACCGCCACCCGCACTGTGGGACGCGCTGGAACAAGCCGCGCAGTGCTACAAGCAGCAACTCAAGCAGACGCCGCGCGCCATCGACTACCTGAAGAAGCGTGGCCTAACCGGCGCCATCGCGGCGCGCTACGGCATCGGCTACGCGCCCGACGGTTCACCGCTGAAACAGGTGTTTGCCGACTATTCCGCCGATGCGCTGGCCGCTTCAGGCCTGGTCATCGACGGCGAGCGCGGGCGCTACGATCGCTTTCGCGACCGCATCATGTTCCCCATCCGCAACAGCAAGGGCCAGATCATCGGCTTTGGCGGACGCGTGCTCGACAAGGGCGAGCCGAAATACCTCAATTCACCGGAAACCCCGCTGTTCCACAAAGGTTCCGAGCTGTACGGCCTGTTCGAGGCGCGCGCGGCGATCAAGGCAGCCGGCCGCGCCATCGTGGTCGAAGGCTACATGGACGTGGTCGCACTGGCGCAACACGGGGTGGAATTCGCCGTGGCCGCGCTGGGCACTGCCACCACGCCGATCCACGTGCGCACCCTGCTGCGCCATACCGACCGCCTGATCTATGCCTTCGATGGCGACAACGCCGGCCGCAAGGCTGCCTGGCGCGCACTGGAAAATTCGCTGGAGGCTCTGCAGGATGGCAAGGAAATCAGCTTCCTGTTCCTCCCCGAGGGCGAGGACCCCGACAGCACCATCCGCGCCAACGGTCAGGCGGCCTTCCTGCATCTGCTGGATACCGACACGCTGCCGCTGTCGGCCTTTCTGGTGCGCGAACTGTCCAGCGGCCTCAAGCTCGACAGCCAGGAAGGGCGGGCATCCCTGCTCAAGCAGGCCAAGCCGCTGCTGGAAAAAATCTCTGCGCCGCTGCTGGGCAACCTGATCCAGCGGCAAATCGCCGATCTGGCGCACGTGCCGGCCAACGAACTCACCCATATGGGCGTGAAACCCAGCCTGGCCCGCCCCACCCCGCCACGTCCGCAACGGCGTCCGGCGCCTTCGCGACTGCGCAGCCTGGCGCGCATGCTGCTGCTGAATCCGCAGCGGGTGGGCGAAATTGAAATGGGCTGGCTGGACGCGAACGATCCGCTGTTCGAGCGCCTGACCGAACTCATGACCTGGCTGCGCGATATCGGACAATCCAGCTTGCCCGCGCTGGCCGAGGCGGCGCGCGGCAGCACGCTGGAAAGCCTGGTGAATGAACTCATGACCGATTTGCTCGACAAAGACGATAGCTGGGACTGGAATGCCGAATTTGATGGCGCCGCCAAACAGCTCCGAGACGACTGGCGGCGCAGACGGCAGCAAGAGCTGGCGGCACGGCCGCTCAACAGCCTCAACGCGAGCGAACGTCAGGAGTTGATGGACCTGGCACGCTCCTAGCTTGCCAAATACCTCGCGACAAGGCATTGATTTGCGGTATAATTTCCGGTTTTTGAACGACTTTATCCACCCGCGCGCACTGCGCGAGCTGGAACTTGAGCGGAGAAGAATCTGTGGCTGTACGTGGAAGAAAACCAGGTGGTAGTGCCAAGAAAGCCGAAGCGCTGATCCCTCTCAAAGAGCTGACGCCGGTAGAAGCCGAAGCGCGTCGCACCCAGCTTAAAAACCTGATCATACTCGGCAAGGAACGGGGCTTCCTGACCTACGCCGAAATCAACGACCACTTGCCCGACGAAGTGCTGGACGCCGATCAGATCGAAGGCGTGATCAGCATGATCAACGACATGGGCATCCAGGTCTACGACACAGCGCCCGACGCCGAAACCCTGTTGATGCAGGACACGACGCCTGCCGTTGCCGACGAAGACGTGGTCGCCGAAGCCGAACAGGCGCTGACCACCGTCGATTCCGACTTCGGCCGCACCACCGACCCAGTGCGCATGTACATGCGCGAAATGGGCACGGTCGACCTGCTCACCCGCGAAGGTGAAATCGAGATTGCCAAGCGCATCGAAGAAGGCCTGCGCCACATGGTGATGGCCATTTCCTCGTGCCCGCTCACCATCCAGCAGATTCTGGACATGGCCGCGCAAGTCGAAAAAGATGAATTGCGTATCGACGAACTGATCGACGGCTTCGTCGAAGTCGCCTCCGCAGCCCCCGCACCGGCGGCTGTCGTTGCGGACGAAGCCGACGAAGAGGAAGCCGAGGAAGAAGACGAGGAAGCCGCCGAGGCCGCCAGCGCCGCGATGGCTGCCGCCAATCTGGCGCAACTCAAGGCCGAAGCCTTGGCGCAGTTCGACTTCATCCGCAAGGCTTACAAGAAAGCCCACCTCGCCCAGGCCAAATACGGCCTCGGCACCCCGCAGCACATGAAGGCGCAATCCGAAGTCACCGAACTCTTGATGGTGTTCCGCTTCTCGGTGCGTCAGGTCGACGGTCTGTGCGAACAGATCCGCAACGCGGTGGAAGAAGTCCGCTCGCACGAACGCAAGATCATGGATTTCTGCGTCAACCGCTCCGGCATGCCACGCGCGCACTTCATCAAGACCTTCCCCGTCAACGAAACCGCGCTGGCCTGGGTGGACAAGGAAATCGCCGCCAAGAAAGGCTACTGCTCGACGTTGGCCAAGGTGCAGTACGAAGTCAAGGCGCACCAGGAAGCGCTCATCGCCATGCAGGACCGCATCGGCCTGCCGATCAAGAACCTGAAAGACATCAACAAGCAGATGTCCACCGGCGAAGCCAAGGCACGCCGCGCCAAACGCGAGATGATCGAGGCCAACCTGCGTCTGGTGATCTCGATCGCCAAGAAATACACCAACCGCGGCCTGCAGTTCCTCGACCTGATCCAAGAAGGCAACATCGGCCTGATGAAAGCGGTCGACAAGTTCGAATACCGTCGCGGCTACAAATTCTCGACCTACGCCACCTGGTGGATTCGCCAGGCGATCACGCGTTCGATCGCCGACCAGGCGCGCACCATCCGCATCCCGGTGCACATGATCGAAACCATCAACAAGATGAATCGCATCAGCCGCCAGATCCTGCAGGAAACCGGCATCGAGCCCGATCCCGCAACGCTGGCGATCAAGATGGAAATGCCGGAAGACAAGATCCGCAAGATCATGAAAATCGCCAAGGAGCCGATCTCGATGGAAACGCCGATCGGCGACGACGAGGATTCCCATCTGGGCGACTTCATCGAGGATTCGAGCACGCTGTCGCCCGACGATTCCGCGGTCTACGCCAACCTGCGCGACGCCACCCGCGAAGTGCTCGACAGCCTGACCTCGCGCGAAGCCAAGGTGCTGCGCATGCGTTTCGGCATCGAAATGAACACCGACCACACGCTGGAAGAAGTCGGCAAGCAGTTCGACGTCACGCGTGAGCGGATCCGCCAGATCGAAGCCAAGGCCCTGCGCAAGCTGCGCCACCCGACCCGTTCCGAAAAGCTGAAAAGCTTTACCGGCAGCGGCGAAGTCTGAGTGGGCTGGGCCGTCGCGTTCAACGGCCACGGTTAGACGATCACGGGTCTGTAGCTCAGCTGGTTAGAGCAGGGGACTCATAATCCCTTGGTCCACGGTTCAAGTCCGTGCAGACCCACCAAAAACAAACGGCCTGATGCGAAATGCATCGGGCCGTTTTTTCGAGTCGGTCACAAGCAGGACACATCCCGAAATTTCCGGCAGGATGTCGGTTCACAGCGCTTGCATCTGCAGCCCTTACTCCGGAACAGCCTTTGTGTTCATCCATGCAAACTTACGACGCCATCCTCCCTGCCCCGATGTGCCGCCTGGGCGCGCGCTTTGACGGCGACGCGCTGACGCGGCTGGACTTCCTGCCGCTGGACACGCCGGTGTCAAAGCAACTGGATGCGCGCGCCGAGCCGCTTGCGTGCGAGCTGGCGGCCTACTGGAGCGATCCCGCGCATCAGTTCGAGTTACGCTTTGCGCTGGCTGGCACGCCGTTCCAGCAGCGGGTATGGCAGGCGCTGCGGGCGGTTCCGCCCGGCCAGCCGACGACCTATGGCGCGCTGGCCAAACAGCTCGGCACAGCCGCGCGCGCAGTGGGGCAGGCGTGCGGCTCGAACCCGCTACCGATCCTGGTGCCCTGCCATCGCGTAGTGGCCGCCCACGGACTGGGCGGCTTCATGCACGCGGCGGCGGGTGCGCCGCTGGACGTGAAAACCTGGCTGCTGGCGCACGAACGACATGCCCCCGACCGCGACGCCGCCTGATCCGCTGATCGATCGCTTTTGCGATCACCTGTGGCTGGAAGACGGGCTGGCGCAGCTGACGCTGACGGCCTACCGGCGCGACCTGATCGGCTTCGGCAAGTGGCTGCGGCAGTCCCGCGGCAGCGAACTGAACGCCGCCGTGGCGGGCGATATCGAGGCCTACCTGGCCTGGCGCTTTGCCGGCCATGCACAGCCGCGCAGCGCCGCGCGCTACACCTCCAGCCTCAAGCGTTTTTATCGCTACCTGCTGCGCGAGAACCTGATCACCGCCGACCCCACTCTCAATCTCGACAGCCCCAAGCTGCCGCGCTCGCTGCCCAAGTCGTTGACCGAGGCCGACGTCGAACGCCTGCTCGCCAGTGCAGCGGGCGATACGCCGCTCGACCTGCGCGACCGTGCGATGCTGGAAACCCTGTACGCCACCGGCTTGCGGGTGTCCGAGCTGGTGGGGCTGAAGCTGACTGCGATCAATCTCAGCGACGGCGTGCTGCGCGTCACCGGCAAAGGCAACAAGGACCGGCTGGTGCCGCTGGGCGAGGAAGCGGTGGCGTGGCTGCGGCGCTATCTGGCCGAGGCGCGGCCGGCGCTGATGGAAAAAAACCTGAGCGATGCGGTGTTCGTCACCGCGCGCGGCGATGGCATGACGCGGCAGGCCTTCTGGTACCTGATCAAGCGTCGCGCGCGCAGCGCCGGGATCGTGCGGCCACTGTCGCCGCACACGCTACGCCACGCTTTTGCAACGCATCTGTTGAACCATGGCGCCGATCTGCGCGTGGTGCAGATGCTACTCGGCCACAGCGATATTTCCACTACGCAGATCTACACCCATGTGGCGCGCGAACGGCTGAAGCAGTTGCACGCGCAGCATCACCCGCGCGGCTGATCGCCTAATCGCTGTAACCCATTTACCAACCCGTCATTCCGGCGAAGGCCGGAATCCAGTACGGAGAAACACCCCGCGAAGCGGACAAAACTGCAATTCTGTCCGCTTCGCGGGAAACTTTTAATCCGCTGGATTCCGGCCTTCGCCGGAATGACGAATGGAGACTTGTTCAAGACTTACCTAATACGCGATCCGCTCCATCAAATAGCACAAACAATCCTGGCGGATCACCCGCTCGTCGCGCGTCAGCATGGCCGGCATCAGCGGCCGCCTGAGCCTGATCTCGTTCTGCTGGTAGTCAAACAAACGCTCGCCGATGTCCGCGCCACTTTCGTCCAGCACCTGCAGCCGCGCCGCGCTGCCCGCCTTCACCTGTCCCCACAGGTCGCCGTGCGCCAGTTCGCGGAAATTGAAGTGATCGAGCTCGGGCACGAAATCGATGTCGGCAGCCAGTGTGCCGAAGCCGAAACTCGCGTCCTCCGGCAGCTTGACCGTGGCCACCGTGTGAAACAGGTCGACGTCATGCGGTGCCACCGGGTGCTGCGGAAATTCCGACAAATGCAGGCAGGCCTCCATAAAGCCTGCGGCATGCTCGACGCTGCCAGGCGTGCCCGGTTTGCCGCATTCCACCGTCACCGCCGGACACAGCTCGGCAAAAGCTGCGGACTGCACGCCGCGCGGACGAATGAAGTACACCACCGTGCGCGAAAACAGCGTGGCCAGATGCAGGAAGGGCTGCTCCAGCCGGTTGACGCAGGCATAGTGCGGATTGAGGCCGGTGTTGTTGTGGATGTCGAGGCTGGCGAACACGCCGCGCGCGCGCATGGCATCGACCACCTGTTGCATCATCGCCTGCTCGGCCGGGTGCACTTCCTCGCCGCCCGGCCACACCCGGTTGTAATCCGGCTGGCCGTCGAGCCGGCGCAATCCCGCGCGCGCCGCTTCGACATTGCCGATGAACAGCGACAAGGCGCGCGGCAATTCTGCCGTCGCATATTTTTTCAGCACCGTTTGCGCGGCCTGCCAGCCGGTGTCTTCGTTGCCGTGCAGCAGCACCGAAACGAACAGCGGCGGGACGTGGCGGCCCGGCAGATGGATCAGCGCCGGGCCGGGCAGCAGCTCAGCCAAACGGGCAGCGGGCAGGTCAAGCAGGCCGGACGGCAAGGCGTCGTATTGCGTCAGCATCACAAAGTCCATTCATGCACCGGCGAACCGGCGCGCTGGTTGTCCAGATAATCCTCCATCATGCGATGCACATCGCCGCCCAACTGGGCGAGCCGTTGCAACTGCCATGCAGAACCGGTCTGGCCGCAGCGCACCCGCGCTTCGACCACGCCCAGATAATGCTCGACCTCGGCGTCCGGCAAGCCGAAATCGCGCAAACCCTGACGCGCCAGCGGCAGCGCCGTTTCCAGCAAGAAGGTGCGCACTGGATAACGCCGCCCATCCAGCCAGTCCAGTTCGGCTTGCAGCCCGTGGCGGGCCGCC
>JAGVGD010000143.1 GCA_020057245.1 Thiobacillus sp.
GCCTTCGCCGCCGATCACGATCAGGCCGAGGCGTGCCGGCAGGGCCGTGCACAGCGCGGTCAGCATCAGCGGCGCCGCGCTGGTCAGCGTGTTCTGCCAGGAAAACCAGGTGCCGAACGCCCCCCGGTAGATGGACTGGTAGACCGCCTGCACATCGGCGCCGGCGAGGCCGACAAAGCCGCCGAACAGCACCAGCGACAGCGCAATCGCCACCAGCGGGATCAGGAAGGGGGCGAGCGGCAACATGGCTAGCCCTTGGTACGTCCGACCACGCCTTCAACCAGCCAGTCCATGCTTTCCAGCCAGATGTCGGTCTGACCGTATTCCTTGCCCTTGGCGATCACAAGCTTGCCGGTGTTGTCCTTGATCGGGCCCTTGTAGACCACGAAATCGCCCTTCATGAACTGGGCGCGCACCTTGTCGGCATCCGCACGGGCCTTGGCGCTGACCACCTTGCCATAGGGCGAACTCTTGACCAGGCCTTCCTTGAAACCGCCGCGCACCAGGTTGGGGATTTTGGCGCCCTTGGAAATCAGGGTGGCATAGTCGAGATAGACCTTGCTCCAGTTCCATTCCGCACCGGTGAGGAATCCCTTGGGCGCCAGCTTCGACTGGTCGGCGTGATAGCCGCAGGAATAGACGCCGCGCTTCTCGGCGGTCTCGACCACCACCTTGGGGCTGTCGACGTGGCAGGTCAGCACATCCGCACCCTGGTCGATCAGGCTGTTGGCGGATTCGGCTTCCTTCACCGGATTCGACCAGCCGCCGGTGAACACCACCTGCACCGTGATTTTGGGATTCACGCTGCGTGCCGCCATGGTGAAATTGTTGATGTTGCGCAGCACCTGGGGAATCGGGATGGCCGCGATGTAGCCCAGCTTGCCGGTCTTGCTCATGTGGCCGGCGACGATGCCGGACACGTACACCGCCTCGTCGATGTAGCCGAAGTAACTGCCGACGTTCTTCGGATGCTTTTTCGCATCGTAGAGGCCGCCGCAATGCAGGAACATGACGTCCGGATACTTGGGGGCGATCTTCAGGATGTGCGGATCGAAGTAACCGAACGAAGTCGGGAAAATCACCTGCGCGCCATCCAGGTTGATCATGCTTTCCATCGCCTTCTGCACTGCGATGGTTTCCGGCACGTTTTCCTGATCGACCGCCTTGATCCACGACTGTTTGGCGATGGCCGATTTGCCTTCGAAATGCGCCTGGTTATAGCCGTAGTCGTCGCGCGGACCGACGTAGATGAAGCCCATGGTGACTTTCTTGCCGGCTGCCTGCGCGTGGCCGATACCCAGACCGCCGAAAGCCGCACCCAGCCCTGCGCCGGCCATCGCTTGAAGCACCAGGCGGCGCTTCGGATTGAACTTGAAACTGGCTGAATTGCTCATTGGATTGTTCTCCCTGATTAATGCGTAACTGAGTGGATATGGGCCAACGTCAGAAGTGATACTCGGCCCGGATCATCGGGGTTTTGGCAAAGGCGCCGGAACCGGCGGGACCCTTGCTGTCGACGCCAAACTTGTTCTTCCAGTACTGGTATTCCAGCCCCAGCTTGAAAGTGTTCTTGGGGCCGCCGCTGACCGCGCCCACGTCGAGCATCAGCTGCATGTCGATGTTCGTTTCCGGCTCGGTGCTGTTGCCGAACTCATCCGTGCCTTTGTCGGCGATGAAATTGGCGAACCCCTCGAACGACAAGGGCAGGGAACCCAATGGAATGCCCCATGCCAGGGTCAGCATCGGGTGCGGGTCATAGCTGTAGCGAGAAACGCAGGTGTCCGTGTAGGTATTGCAGGGCGCGTTGCTTTCCCACAGTTGCAGCAGGCTGATGTTGAGAAAACCGGGCACATCCATCATCAAGGTCACACCGGCAACCAGCATCTGCTTCTTCGAGTTGTATCCGGCATCGTTCTTGTTGTTGTAATCGAAGCCTGCCGTGATGCCGACGCCCCTCACCGGGCCGAACGCCAAAGGCTGGTTGGTGACCTTCCCCATGTCCAGCGTGTGACGATAGACGACATAGACTTCGCGAGCGCCTTCAGTCGAATCGGCACTGGCTGGATCATTGCTGTCGGACAGCAGGAGGTCGGCGTTGAAGAAGTTGGTGCCGTACTTGTATCCGCTGACATGGCTCAGATTCAAGATGTTCTTGCTGATGTCGTTGCCCTCGAAGGGCTCGGCAAACTTAGTGCCGTAGCGGTATCCGATATAGGTGTCGCTCCAGTCTGCAGCTTCGCTGACCCCGCCCACTGTGATCAGCAACGAGCATGCCAGAGCCAGTGAAAACGTACGCCAGTGTGGCCGGGCCTGAGTGACGGTGAGGGGTGATTGCCTGAGTTGCATGGTTTCTCCTGGTTGCTTGAATTGGTTTGCGATTACGCACTGCGTGAATCGTTGTATACAACAAAGCATCCATCATGCCAGCCTGCCCACGCGGCCATCAAACCGGCCACAATCCAGAATTAATCCATTGATAACAAGCAGATAGAAAAACCACGTGGGCGACGACCGGCAGCCGACAGCGCGGGTGCGGGTATATCAAGCAGGCAGGTTTATGGTGCGCATGCGGGCGCAATGCCCGAAAAAAGTGCGCGACAGCGCGGCAGGCTAGGCGGATTTTTTCGCCGGAAAGCTGTGTTTCTTGTTGATCGCCAGTTGCGTCAGGGTGATGGTTTTGACGAACTGTTCGACGTGCTGGATGTGGTCGCGCATCAGCGCCTGCGCTTCGGCAAGATCGCGGCGCAGCAGGCTCTGGCAGATCCGGTAGTGGTCGTCGTAGGTCTGGTCGATGCGTTCCGACCGGGTGAAGCCGAGCCGCCGGACGATGCGCAGATGGCGGTTCACATCGGCCAGGTAGTTGCGCAGGATCAGGTTGCCGCCACCCTCGGCCAAGGCGAGGTGAAAGGTTTCATCGCGCGCTTCCATTTCCTCGGGATCGTCGCTGCGGTCGATCTGTCGCGCCGGATCCCAGGCAGTCGCGAGTTCATTCAGCGCGGTATCGCTCATGTAGGTATTCGCCAGCTGCAAGGAAAGTTGCTCCAGCGTCTTCCTCACCTGGTAGTACTTGCTCAGGTCGTCGATATCGAGGTTGCGGATGAAACAGCCCTGCTTGGGCAAGACGGTCAGGTAACCCTCGGCCTCGAGCCGCTGCAGCGCACTGCGGATGGGGGTGCGGCTGACGCCGAAATAGTCGGCCAGTTCCGTTTCCGTCACCCGGCTGCCGGGGTAGATCTCGAAATTGAGGATCATTTCCCGCAGGCGGGTGTAGACATCCTTCGCACTCAATCGTGTTTCTGTCACTTGGCTCTCCCGCGAACAGGGGTCATGTTAGCGGGATTGCCGCCGGCCGACATCACGTCGCAACGATCACCAGCAGATCCTGCCCGGCCGACACCTGCCCGCCTTCGCGGCAGAACACCTGATGGACGCGGCCATCGCACGGTGCCAGCACGGCGAATTCCATTTTCATCGATTCGACGATGACGAGCGGATCGCCCTGTTTGACGACAGCGCCGGCCTCCACTTCCACCTTCCACACGTTTCCGGCAACGTGGCTGGCAAGGGCGCGGCCGTTTTCCGGCAGCTCAAGGACGCTGTCGGGCGCGGCTTCGGCCACCGTGAGATCGCTGGCGTAGTCGGCCTGGCCGCTGGCGCGCCAGCGTTCGCGCTCGGCGTCGAACGAGGCCTGCTGCTGGGTCTTGAAAGCGGCAATGGACGCGTTGTTGTCGGCGAGAAACCGGTTGTACTCACGCAGGCTGAACGTGGTTTCCTCGACCTTCAGCTGGTAACGGCCGAGCGGGAAATCCTCGCGTATTTTCAGCAGCTCTTCTTCACTCACCGGGAAGAAACGCACCTGGTCAAAGAAGCGCAGCAGCCACGGCTTGCCATCGGTGAAGTCGGCGGTCTGGCGCCAGCGGTTCCACATCTGCAGGGTGCGGCCGACGAACTGATAGCCACCAGGGCCTTCCATGCCGTAGACGCACATGTAGGCGCCGCCGATGCCGACAGCGTTTTCCGGGGTCCAGGTGCGCGCCGGGTTGTACTTGGTGGTGACCAGGCGATGGCGCGGGTCGACTGGCGTCGCCACCGGCGCACCGAGATAGACGTCGCCCAGGCCCATCACCAAGTAGCTGGCGTCAAAAACAATCCGCTTCACGTCCTCGATCGAATCGAGCCCGTTGATGCGGCGGATGAACTCGATGTTGCTCGGGCACCAGGGTGCGTCCTTGCGCACCGACTGCATGTATTTCTCGATGGCTAATTTGGTGGCGGCGTCGTCCCACGACAGCGGGAGGTGCACGATGCGGGTGGGCACCTGCATGTCCTCGATGGCGGGCAGCGCTTTTTCCGTAGCCAGCAGCAGATCCATCAATTTCGACAACGGCAGCACGCGCGAGTCGTAGTGCACCTGCAGCGAGCGGATGCCGGGCGTGAGGTCGAGAATGCCCGGCACCGCGTCGGCCTGCAGCTGCGTCATCAACGCGTGCACGCGGAAGCGCAGATTGAGATCGAGCACCAGCGGGCCATATTCGATGAGCAGGTATTTGTCGCCGGCGCGGCGGTAGACCACCTCGACAGGGTTGTCGCTGGCGGGGATGCGATGCAGCACCGGCTCGGCAAGCTCGTTGTCTCCCCCCTTTGCAAAAAGGGGGCTGGGGGGGATTTCTGCGGGCGTTGCGGGAAGGGACGCGTTGTTCAATCCCCCCTGCCCCCCTTTTTCAAAGGGGGGTGAGTACGTCGTGGCGATGGCGGCATCCTGTGCGGCTTCGAGGCGTTCGGCCTCGGCTTGGCTCAAGCGTTTGAAGCGCACGGTATCGCCGGGACGCAGCTGGCCCATTTTCCACAACTCGGCCTGCACGATGGTGGCGGGACAGACGAAGCCGCCGAGGCTGGGGCCATCCGGGCCGAGGATCACCGGCATGTCGCCGGTGAAGTCGACCGCACCGATGGCGTAAGCGTTGTCGTGGATGTTGGACGGATGCAGGCCGGCCTCGCCGCCATCCTTGCGCGCCCATTCGGGACGCGGGCCGATCAATCTCACCCCGGTGCGGCTGGAGTTGTAATGCACTTCCCAGTCGGTGGCGAAGAACATCCCGATGTCGGCGTCGGTGAAGAAATCCGGTGCGCCGTGCGGGCCGTACAGCACGCCGATTTCCCAGGCGTGGGTGTAGGCCGGAATGTCCGGGTACCCCTGACCTGCTCCCCCTTTTTCAAAGGGGGGTACATCTTGTCCTTGAACGAACGGAGTGACATGCAGAACGTCGCCGACCCGCAGCGTGCGCCCGGCGTGGCCGCCGAACTGGCCCAGCGTAAAAGTCGCCTTGCTGCCGAGATAATCCGGCACGTCGAAGCCGCCGCGCACGGCCAGATAGGCGCGGCAACCGGCCCCCTGGATTGCGCCGAGGGTAAGGATGCTGCCGGCCTTGACCGCATGCGCCGACCAGTTGGCGAGCGGCGCACCGTCAAGCGCC
>JAGVGD010000096.1 GCA_020057245.1 Thiobacillus sp.
CTCAGGCAGCCGCGCATAGCCGCGCGCCGAACGTTCCGACAGCCGCGCGTTCGCCAGCATCAGCGGCACGCTGGCCCGCGCGGCGGCATGAATCAGGTTCGGCCACAACTCGGTTTCCATCAGGATGCCCGCGCGCGGCTGCGCGCGGCGCAAAAAGCGCCGCATCAGCCAGGCGTAGTCGTAAGGCAGATAGACGATGTGGGCGAAGTCGCCGTACAGCGATTCCGCGGTGGCGCGGCCGGTCGGCGTCATGCAGCTGAGCAGAATCGGGGCATCGGGATGCGCCGCGCGCAAGGCGGCAATCAGCGGTTGCGCCGCGCGCATCTCGCCCACCGACACCGCATGGATCCACAGTGCGCCGGCCGGCACCGAAACCGCACCCAGCCGCTCGTTCCAGTGTTGCCGATAGCCGCGCTCGCGCCGCCCGCGCCACAGCAGCCGCAACGGAATCAGCGGCGCAGCCAGCAGCAGAGCCAGCCGGTACAGGCTCCAGTCGAGGATCAGGCGCGGGTTGGGCATCACCGGATTGTAAGGGCGCCGGTGCTAGAATCGACGCCACTTTTGGAGGCGAAACAATGAAAATACTGCTCACCGGCGCGGCCGGGTTTATCGGCATGCACGTCGCGCAAATCCTGTTGAAACGCGGCGACGAAGTGGTCGGCATCGACAACCTCAACGATTACTACGACCCTGCACTGAAGCTCGCACGGCTGGAACAGCTCAAGCCCTACCCCAACTTCCGCTTCCTCAAGGACGACATCTCCGACCGCATGGTGATGGAAGACCTGTTCGAGAAAGGCCACTTCGACGCCGTCATCAACCTCGCCGCGCAGGCCGGCGTGCGCTACTCGCTGAAGAATCCGCACGCCTACGTGCAGTCGAACATCGTCGGCTTCGCCAACCTGCTCGAAGGCTGCCGCCACCACGGCGTCAAGCACTTCGTCTACGCCAGTTCGTCCAGCGTGTACGGCGCCAACACCAAGACTCCGTTCTCCACCCACGACCCGGTCAACCACCCGGTGAGCCTGTACGCCGCCAGCAAGAAGGCCAACGAGCTGATGGCGCACACCTACTCGCACCTCTACGGCCTGCCCACCACCGGCCTGCGCTACTTCACCGTCTACGGCCCGTGGGGCCGACCCGACATGTCGCCGTGGCTATTCACTTCTGCCATCCTGGAAAACCGCACCATCGACGTCTTCAACCACGGCGACATGATGCGCGACTTCACCTACATCGACGACATCGCCGACGGCACCGTCAAAGTGCTCGACCGCATCCCGCAGGGCAACCCCGATTTTGACCACATGAACCCCGACCCGGCATCCAGCCACGCGCCCTACCGCGTCTACAACATCGGCAACCACACCCCGGTTCAGCTGATGGACTTCATCGGCACCATCGAAGCCGCGCTCGGCCAGACCGCGAAGAAGAACTTCCTGCCGATGCAGGACGGCGACGTGCAGGCGACCTATGCGGATATCGACGAGTTGGTGCGCGACACCGGCTTCAAGCCGGCGACGACGCTGGAGTATGGGATCGGGAAGTGGGTGGAGTGGTATCGGAAGTACAAGCAGCTGGGCTGAACTGGTTTTATGGCAATTTTGCTATTGGAATTACGCATGTACTCAAATTACCTATATGCCAACCTGGACTGAGCTTGAAGACCGGTTCCTGACGCTCGAGCCGAAGCTCGGCTTCGCACGGCTTGATCGACAGACAGGTACAGACGGCGAGCATTGGCGTCTAGCTGCATCCTTTGATTCGATTTCTAGTTCGCGCTTTGAATCCTTGGCGACTATTGCTGGCAAAAAACTTCTTGAATTCCTAGGCCTCGAAAGCTTACCCGAAGAAGTTCGCGATGCAACTTCAGACAAGATCCGTTGGTATCGTGCACTCGCCCAAAATCCCCGCTTCTACAATGTCGAGCATTTCGGCCACACACTTGACGATGCTGGAAACAAGATTGGCTGGATTGCCTCTGGAAGTATCAACAAACCAGCAGCCGTGGCCGCGTCCTACTGCTTGGAACTCTCCTCCATGAAACCAGAAGACTCACCCCAGATTAGCCCATTGACTATCAATGTTTCTGGGCAGAACGCACGCTTAAACGTGGCAAGTTTTGATAACTCGTCAAACACGGCAACTTCCGTCGACACCGCTATCTTTCAGAACATTCAAAACGCTATTAAAACGAGCATTACCAATGAATCACAAGAATTACTACTGCAAAAGTTGGATGAATTGCAGGCAGCTGTTTCTTCGCCGACTTACTCCACAAAATATAAGGAGTTCATTCAGCTGGCCGCAAATCACATGAGTATTCTTGCACCTTTCCTTCCAATTCTCAGCAGTTTTCTTTGAACCATAGATAAGTAGATAAAGGGGATAGATAAAGGGGACGCTACCCTTATCTGTGATCGTGCCCGCGCCAATGGTCGTGAGGTGAAACATTCTGTCCAAAAACAATCAGAACAATCAGGGACAAGGGACAGACCACGGTTTCTCGTCGTTCTGGCTAGCTTGCGTAGGCTGGGCTGGATGAAATGAAGCCCAGCGCACACATCTCCGCACTGATGACAACCACCAAGGCTGTTGGGCTTGGCAGCCCAACCTACGATTGCGGTTTGGGTGCGGAAGGCGCAGGGCCAGGCCTTGCCTTTTGCCTGCCCCAACGCATTTAAGCAGTGCGCACAGCAAGGAAACGGGTTCGATCTGAAGCAACAAGGCAGGACAGAAGTACAAAGAAAACCCGCCATCAAAATAGCGGGGAGTGTTCGCGCTTGACTACGATCGACTAATAGGTGCCCCCTTTTGCCTTGTCGAAAGTGTCGATTATTTTTACAAGACCATCATTTTCCTCGGTAGCCATTTACCGAGAAACAAGCCTAACCACTTGATAGTGAACATAAACATATATGAAACCCGGGGCTGGAACGGTTCATGCTGTCTTTCAAGAAAGTGAAAAGATTCCCCACACTCACATCTTTTGGAACAGACGGTTATTTATATGAAAACACTCACAAAAATTATTCTTGGTATGAGCATATGTGCCAGCAGCCAAGGAATTCATGCCGCGATCACCGGCGGCACCAATTTTGTCAATCTGACCGGGAACGAGCCGATTTCAACCCCGGGCGTGTATGAAAACAACCTGCAGGCGTTTGGCTGGGACGAGTTGACGGGGATCACGCTCGGGAGTCTGGTTTCCGTCGTGGACTACAACCTGGGTATCACGGCCAATACGCTAATTAATAGTCACCTGATTGGCTCCGATCCCAATATTCACACGTCAATTACCTCCACAATCACATTCGACAGCCACATCCTCGGCGTAATCTGGACTACGTACGGTCTGAATGCCACCGATGCTGCACTGGGGTTGCCGACGGTCACTTACTACACACCTGATAATCTCGGCCTTGAGCTCATTGACACGTTCAGTGTGAGCGGCAATAGCATGAGTTTTTTTAACTCCCACGCGAATCGGCCAGGCGACTTCATGCGCGTCATTACCTCAGCCGTTCCCGAGCCATCGATCTATGCCATGTTCGGCTTAGGTTTGGCCGGCGTCATGCTTGTTGCGCGTCGTCAGGACCGTTCCGCCAGCAAGCAAAAGTAATGGTAATGGGGGCGCCCAATTGCCAATCGTAGTCAAGGAGGCCGAGACGGAATCAGGCCTCGGTTTTCTGAAGGTCCCACTCACAACGGTAGCAACCGTTGATTCGGTACGAAGGCGCGCTGCATACGGCCTGTCTGCGGGCATCTGACTCGCCCTCAAGCCCCGCATCATGATGATGCTATATTCAGCCATCATTCTTGATCCGGGTCTGCCATGCGTACCGCTATCCCTCTCAATGACGCCATGCTGCGGGAATATGGGCGCGTCTGTTTTCTCTTGATTTCACAGGCCAGCTTGTGAGCGCCCAGCCCAAACCCCAGGAGCTCAATGCGCTCATTGACCTGTTCAAGGCGGGACGGCTTGAAGAAGCAGCCGCACGTGCAGAATCGCTGACAGTTCGCTTCCCGCGACACGGAGTGAGCTGGAAAATTCTGGGGGTGGCGTTGATGCAGATGGGGCGGAGTGCCGACGCGCTGTCCCCCATGCGCAAGGCGGCTGCCCTGCTGCCGCAGGATGCCGAGTCGCACAACAATCTCGGCATTACGCTCAACAGTCTGGGGCGGCATGAAGAAGCCGAGGCCAGCTGCCGGCGGGCGCTGGCGATCAACCCGGAGGATGTCCAGGCGCATGGCAATCTGGGCGTCGCGCTTCAGGACAGGGGGGCGTTCGATGCCGCCGAAGCCAGCTATCGGCGGGCGCTTGAACTCGCTCCGGACTACGCCAAGGCGCACAACAATCTGGGTGCGCTGCTGCAATCCCGGCAACGGCTGGACGAAGCGGAAGCCTGCTTTCGCAACGCGTTGGCGCAGACGCCAGACGATGTCGAAGCGCTCGACAACCTTGCCGCACTCCTCAATATCCGGGGCCAGTCGGTTCAGGCGCTGGAGTTCATCATGCGGTCCCTGCAGATCAGGGAGACGGTGCGGGCGACACGTATCTTCGCTGCCTGCATCAAACGTCTGAATTTCTCGCAGGCCCACCCACAGGTTCGCAACCTGCTGATTCGCGCGCTGAATGCGCCCTGGGACAGGCCCGTCGAACTGGCGCATATCAGCACCAACTTTGTGAAACTCGATCCGCAGATCGGCCAGTTACTGGCTCGCGCCAGCACGGCCTGGCCCGACCGGACGTCCGCACAAGCCCTGTTCGGTCCCCACGACCTGGACGGGCTGGCAGCAGACGAGCTGTTCTGCGCCCTGCTTACGGCCACGCCGATTTGCGATATGGGGGTGGAGCGCTTGCTGACGCTTGCCCGGCGGGCCATCCTGTTCGACACCGATGTGGGCACCTCCCTGAATTTCCACAGCGCCCTGGCCCAGCAGTGTTTCATCAACGAATATGTATTTTCGCTGGACGAAGATGAGGTCCGACAGGCCAGCGCATTGGCGGAAGCCCTTGAAAACGCGCTGGCGACCGAGGCGGAAGTGCCCGTGCTGTGGCCGCTCACTGTGGCGGCCTACATGCCGCTGGGTTCGCTGCCTTCGGCATCCCGTCTGCTGGAACGCCAGTGGCCTGCGGCGGTTGCGGCGGTGCTGGTGCAGCAACTCATCGAACCCTCGGTCGAGCAAGTGTTGCGCCCGAGCATCCCCACGCTGAGCCCGATCGAGAACGCCATCTCGCTCCAGGTTCAGCAGCAATACGAAGAAAACCCCTATCCACGCTGGATCAAGGCGGCCCCTGTCGATGAAACGTACGACATCGACACTCTGCTGAAACAGAAATTTCCGCTCGCCCGTTTCCGGGATCCGGCGAGCGCGCCGCGGCAGGACATCCTGATTGCCGGCTGCGGCACCGGCCAGCATTCGATCAACCGCGCACGAACGCTCCCGGACGCCCGCATTCTGGCGATCGACCTGAGCCTCGGCAGCCTGGCCTATGCCAAGCGGAAGACGCACGAGATGGGCCTCGGCAACATCGAGTACGCCCAGGCCGACCTGCTGAAACTCGGGGAGCTGGGGCGCGATTTTGACGTGATCGAATCGATCGGCGTGCTGCATCACCTTGACGATCCGTGGGAAGGCTGGCGCACGCTGCTCTCCCTGCTGCGCCCGGGCGGGTTGATGTGCCTGGGTTTCTACAGTGCGCTGGCGCGTCAGCATATCGTCCGGATTCGCCATTTCATTGCCGAACACGGCTACGCGGCCGATGCCGACGGCATCCGCCGCTGCCGGCAGGATTTGATGGCACTGACCGATCAGGCGGCGCCGGGAAATCTGTCATTGGGCAATCTCCTGAAGGTGACCGATTTTTACAGCACCAGCAGCTGTCGCGATCTGCTTTTCCATGTTCAGGAACACCAGATGTCGCTGCCCGGGATCGCCGCATTTCTGAGCGAGAACGAGCTGAACTTTCTGGGGTTTGAGGTCGAGCCGGATACGCTCAATGCCTACCGGCAACGTTACCCGAATGACCCGGCCGCCATCGACCTCGCCCAATGGCAGGCTTTCGAGCAGGAACATCCGGATACCTTCTTTGGCATGTACCAATTCTGGGTACAGAAGTAAGCATGGCTTAGCGGTCGCAAGGGGGGCATCCCTGACACGCGATACCGGTTGGCCACTGCTCGGGCGACGGGGTATCAAAAGGGACAAGCCCGAATCGAGGCCGACCCAGGCAATACTATTCGAGCAAGCTGATCGCCAACGATTGTCCGCATAGCGGATTGCGATCAAGATCACGCCAGTTCGCGCTGAGCTCGCACGCAAACCGAACCAACCCGAACCGTCCCATTTCTTCCGCCCCCACCATGATTTCTTCCACGGTCAAAACCTACCTGCCCTGGGTCGTGGCCGTGGCGCTGTTCATGGAGCAGCTGGACACCACCATCGTCAACACGGCGGTGCCGGCGATGGCGGAGAGCCTGCAGGTGACGCCGCTGAGCCTGAAGGCGGTGGTAACCAGCTACATCCTGAGCCTGGCGGTGTGCATTCCGGTGAGCGGCTGGATGGCGGACCGCTACGGCACGCGCCGCGTGTTCAGCATCGCGGTCGGCATCTTCACCTTTGCCTCGATCCTGTGTGGTCTGGCGCAAAACGCGCCGATGCTGGTGGCGGGGCGCATCCTGCAAGGCATCGGCGCGGCGATGATGATGCCGGTGGGGCGGCTGGCGATCGTCCGCACCTTTCCCAAGGCTGAGCTGTTGCGGGCGATGAATTTCGTCATCATCCCGGCGCTGATCGGACCGCTGCTCGGGCCGACGGTCGGCGGACTGATCGTGCACTGGCTGTCGTGGCGCTACATTTTCTTCGTCAATGTGCCAGCGGGTCTGCTGGCGCTGTGGCTGGCGCATCGCTACATGCCGGATTACCGCGGCGATGCGGCGCGGCCGCTGGATGTCGTCGGCCTGGTGCTGTTCGGCAGCGGCGCGGCGCTGCTGTCCTGGCTGCTGGAAATTTTTGGCGAACATGAACTCGACGTGGGCTCGGCAGCGACGCTGCTGTTGCTCAGCCTCAGTCTGTTCGCCGCCTATTTCTGGCACGCGCGCGCGACGCCGCATCCGCTGCTGCGCCTGGCGCTGTTCCGCGTGCGTACGTTTCGCGTGTCGGTGATGGGCGGCTTCATCACGCGGCTGGGAGTGGGCGGCATGCCATTTCTGCTGCCGCTGCTGTACCAGCTCGGTCTCGGCATGCCGGCGTGGCAGGCGGGCCTGCTGATGATGCCTGCCGCTGCGGCGGCCATGTTCATGAAGTTCATTTCGGCACGGGTGCTGGCGCGCTTTGGCTACCGGCGCATCCTGACCGTGAATACGGTGATGATCGGGGTGGTCGTCAGCCTGTTCTCGCTGGTGGGCCCGGCCACGCCGATCGGGCTGATCGTGCTGCTGAGTCTGTCGATGGGTTTTTTCAATTCGCTGCAATACACCAGCATGAACTCGATGGCATTTGCCGATATCGATGCGCCCGATTCGAGCATGGCGAGCACGATTTCCAGTTCGATGCAGCAGATGTCGATGAGCTTCGGGCTGGCCTGCGGCTCGCTGATCGCTGCCTGGTATTTGGGGGAACTGCCGCAAACCGACCGCGCGGCGGTGACGACGGCATTGCACTACGCGTTTCTGACGCTGGGCGGCCTGACCGCCTTGTCTTCACTGTCGTTCTGGTCGCTGCGTCACGGCGACGGGGAAAGCGTCAGCCGGGGGACGCTGCGCGTGGCGGAATAGCC
>JAGVGD010000001.1 GCA_020057245.1 Thiobacillus sp.
GCCAGCGGCGCGGGCAATGCCGACACGGCTGGCTCAAGCGGAAGCGCAGAGACAGGGGCGGGCTCAAGCGTGGCGGGTTCAAGTGGTGCGGGCGCGGCAACGCTCGCCGCCGGCAGCTCGACTGGCGCCGGCGGTTGCAGGGCGAAGTAGAGATAAATGCCGTAACCCAGCGCGATCAGTGCTGCCAGGGCGGCGGTGAACGGCACCAGCGAAAACTGCGGCCAGCGGAAGGCACGGCTGCGGCTGGGCGCTGCTTTAGGGGCAACCCCGCTGCTGCCAAACAGCAGATCGGGCGGCTCCACCCATTCGCGTGCCTGTGCCGGGTCGGTCTGTGCGGCGTTGGCGCTGACGGGCTCCAGTTCGAGGTCGCTCTCGTGCGATTTGCGCGACTCAGGGCGGCCTGCGCCAGACTTGTTGGTGTTGGCGGATTCTGCCTGTTTGAGCGCTTTGAGCAGCAGGCTCACTGCACGCTCCGCGCATCGGGCAGCAGATTCTGGAACTGGCGCAGTTCGCTGGTTTCCAGGCTGGGATCGGTGACGACCACGGGGCGCAGGAAAATCACCAGTTCGGACTGGCTGTTTTTGCGTTCCTGCTGGCCGAACAGCGCACCGAACCCGTCGGGGCGCGACAGCACCGGCAGGCCATCGCGGTTTGAGCTGGTGTTGTCCTGGATCAGGCCGCCGAGAATGACGGTCTGGCCGCTCCGGACCTGCAGCAGGGACTCCATTTCGCGCACCTGGATTTCAGGTACCAGGTTCTGGATGTTGTTGTTGAGTTGCTTGAGCGCCGGGTTGGGGTCTTCCTTGAATCCGACCACGCGCGAAATGGTCGGGCGCACGGTGAGCGAGACCATGCCGTTCTCGCCGACCTGCGGGGTGACGCTCATGACGATGCCCACCGGAATGGTGTTGGGAGTGGTGGTGTAAGTCGGCAGGGTGAGCGGCGAGCCGGTGGAGGAGAGCGTGCCCTGCTGCACTTCGATGGAAAAATATACCAGGTTGTCGACCACCTTGAGCAGCGCAGTCTGGTTGTTCAGCGCCATCAGCTTGGGGCTGGAGAGTACCTTGGTGTTGCCATAGGATTCCAGCAGGTCGATGGTGGCCTTGAAGTTCGATTGCGGCGTGCTGGTGTAGGAAATCGAGTAGAACGGCTGCAGCGTATTGGCGAAATTGGTCAGTGCGCCGCCGGTATTGACCGCCCAGCCGGTCATGCCTGACGCCAGTTCGTTCCAGTTGACGCCGGCACGGAACTGGTCTTTCAGCTGCACTTCGACGATGGTCGCTTCGATCATTACCTGGCGTTGCGAGGTCTGCGTGACGCTATCCAGGTATTGCTGCACCACTTCGTGCTGTCGCGCAGTGCCGAGCACCGAGACGGTGCCGGTCATCGGGTTGATTGCGACATCGTTCTTGCTGTCGATAGGCTGGTTGCCGAACGCGGCCGTAAACAGGGTGGCGGCGCCGCCGCCCGCCTTGCTGGCCGCTTCGGTTTGCGACACACGCTCGGCGCGCGCGTCCTTTTCGGCCTGCAGCCGGGCGGCTTTTTCTTCGCCGCTCTGCTTGATGGCGCGGGTGCCGGCCAATAGCGAACGCAGGTTTTCTGCCAGCACGTTCCAGAAATCGTTGGTGGTCTGGCTGGACACCGTGGTGGAGGATGAATTGCCGCTGAGGCTGCCTGCATTGCTGCCGGACTGCCCGGTACCGCCGCCGGTGCTGGAGATTTGTGCGGCCACGCCGACGCTGGAGGTGGTGTTGCGCGCCACGTTCACATAGTTGACGCGATAGGTTTTGGGGTAGGGCGTGTCCGGCATGACCGAGATGGTCTTGCCGTGGGTTTCGTAGCGAAGGTCGGCCTGGCGCGCGATGCGGTCGAGAATCGACGGCAGCGGCTCGTTCACAGCATTGAGGGTGACGCGCCCGCTGATGCCGGGGAACAGGTCGATGTTGTACTGGGTGTCGCGCGCAATCGAAAACAGCAGGTCTTTCACCGGCACATCGTTTACCACCACCGTATAGGTCGGCACTGGAGCGGAGAGCTTGGGCGGCGCCAGGGTGGGGGCAGCCTTGACCGGTGCCGGGGGCGGACTGCTGGCCGCAGCAGACGGGGCCGGTTGCTGGATATGGTAGGGCGAGGGGCCGTAGGTCGGCAGGGGGGCGCAGGCGCTCGCCAGCAGCAGGCTGCACAGTGCCAGGGACGTCGGTCCGGTGTGACGCAAGGCGGGGAGCTCAAACACGGCACGGTTCAACACGAAATCAGTCATCCTGTCGGCAAGACTACGCTGCGCAATTTGCCAACCGTGCGCAGAAACGGTGTTGCCCGATACATATCCAGGCTGGCGGGCGCAGCAGGGAGCTTGTCCAGCGCGGCTTGCGCCGTGCCGCGGTCGGGAAACTCGCCCGCGAGGATGATCCAGGCAGGCGTGCCGCGGCTCAGCACATGCAACACCCGCACGGGTTGAGGGGTGGCTGTTTTCAGGCTCCCCATTACTACGGCTGCCTGCGTGGCATCTTTAACCGCGGCAAGCTGGACGACATGGGTTCCGGGCGCAGCGGCGGCCAGCCAGCGTCCGGCTTGCCGGGCCTGTTCAGCCACGCGATCGGCCGGGGTGAC
>JAGVGD010000159.1 GCA_020057245.1 Thiobacillus sp.
GCCGGCATCGTCGGCATGAGCGCGGCCCGCGTGGCGATCGGCCTCGGTGCTCGCGTCACGCTGCTCGACCGTATCGCCGCGCCGCTTTCCCGCGCCGAACAATTCTTCGGCGCGCGCATCGAAACGCGTTACTCGACGCCCGAGGCCATCGCCGACACGCTCACCTGCGCCGACGTCGTGATCGGTGCGGCGCAGATTCCAGGCCGCCATGCGCCGCGCCTGATTTCGCTTGCCCAGCTGAAAACCATGCGGCGCGGCAGCGTGCTGGTCGATGTCGCCATCGATCAAGGCGGCGTGGCCGAAACCTCCCGCCCCACCACTCACAGCGATCCGTTTTTCATTGCCGAAGGCGTGGTGCATTACTGCGTCGCCAACATGCCAGGCGCGCTCGCGCGCACCGCAACCGAAGCCCTCACCCATGCCACCCTGCCGTACGTGCTGGCGCTGGCCACGCAGGGGCTGGAAGCACTCGACGTCGATTCCGGGCTGAAAGCTGGTCTGCAGATCCACGCCGGCGCCATCACCCACGCCGGACTCGCCGAAGACCTGGCTGGATCCTGAACCCCGTGCAGCGACGTCAAACTGCTGCGCAATCAAACAGCTAGCAACATTCCCTATCTTTCCTAAGATGCGCTAGGTGCGACAACTTGACACAGAATTAAAAAGAGATATATTTATCTGCATATACGAACGTGCAGTGACGTTCGCATAGACCAATTTGAGTAATCAATCACGGGAGACGTGTATGGAAGCGACAACCTACAACTATAAGGTCGTCCGCCAGTTCGCCATCATGACGGTGGTGTGGGGGATAGTCGGAATGCTGGTCGGGGTCATCCTGGCGGCGTTACTGATCTGGCCGGAATTAACTTATGGGATCGAGTGGCTGTCGTATGGCCGTCTGCGTCCGCTGCATACCAATGCGGTGATCTTCGCCTTCGGCGGTTCGGGACTGTTCGCAGTCTCTTACTACATCGTGCAGCGTACCTGCCAGGTGCGGTTGTGGGCAGAGGGCCTGGCGGCCTTCACGTTCTGGGGCTGGATGGCGGTCATCGTGCTGGCTGCCGTCACCCTGCCAATGGGCTTCACCAGTTCCAAGGAATACGCCGAGCTGGAATGGCCGATCGACATCCTGATCACGCTGGTCTGGGTGGCCTATGCGCTGGTGTTCTTCGGCACCATCGCCAAGCGCAAGACCAAGCACATCTATGTGTCCAACTGGTTCTTCGGCGCCTACATCCTGACCATCGCGATTCTGCACATCGTCAACAACATGGAAATCCCGATCGCCTTCTTCGGCGGCTCCATGCTCAAGTCCTACTCCGCCTACGCCGGCGTGCAGGACGCGATGGTGCAGTGGTGGTACGGCCATAACGCGGTGGGCTTCTTCCTCACCACGGCCTTCCTCGGCATGATGTACTACTTCATTCCGAAGCAGGCCGGCCGTCCGATCTACTCGTACCGCCTGTCGGTCGTGCACTTCTGGTCGCTCAACTTCATCTACATGTGGGCGGGTCCGCACCACCTGCAGTACACCGCGCTGCCCGACTGGGCGCAGAGCCTCGGCATGGTGTTCTCGCTGATGCTGCTGGCGCCCTCCTGGGGCGGCATGATGAACGGCATCATGACCCTGTCCGGCGCATGGCACAAACTGCGCACCGACCCGATCCTCAAGTTCCTTGTTACCGCGCTGTCGTTCTACGGCATGTCGACCTTTGAAGGCCCGATGATGGCGATCAAGACGGTGAACGCGCTGTCGCACTACACCGAATGGACGGTCGGCCACGTGCACTCCGGCGCACTGGGCTGGGTGGCGATGATCACCATCGGTTCGATGTACTACCTGATCCCGCGCCTGTTCGGTCGTGAATCGATGTTCAGCACCAAGCTCATCGAATGGCACTTCTGGCTCTCCACCATCGGCGTGGTGCTGTATATCGCCTCGATGTGGATCGCCGGGGTGGCGCAGGGTCTGATGTGGCGTGCATCGAACGCCGACGGCACGCTGACCTACAGCTTCGCCCAGGTGCTCAACACCATGTATCCGTTCTACGGCATTCGCCTGCTGGGCGGCACCCTGTTCCTCAGCGGCATGCTGATGATGGCCTACAACGTCTGGAGAACCGTCCGCATCGGCCGGGTCGTCAACGACGCAGCCATCCCGCAAGCCGTTCACGCCTAAGGAGACCGAACATGATTTCGCATGAAACAATTGAAAAGAACCTCGGCCTGCTGATCGTGCTGACCATCCTGGTGGTCAGCGTGGGCGGTCTGGTGCAGATCGTGCCGCTGTTCTTCCAGACCTCCACCACCACCCCGGTGGCAGGCCTGAAGCCCTACACCGCGCTGCAACTGTCGGGACGCGACATCTACATCCGCGAAGGCTGCGTCGGTTGCCACTCGCAGATGGTGCGTCCGTTCCGCGCCGAGACCGAGCGCTATGGCCACTATTCGGTGGCCGGCGAATACGTCTACGACCGGCCCTTCCTGTGGGGCTCCAAACGCACCGGCCCGGACCTGCAGCGCGTCGGCGGCCGCTATTCCGACGCTTGGCACATGGCGCACCTGAACAACCCGCGCGACGTGGTGCCGGAGTCCAACATGCCGGCCTATCCGTGGCTCGACCGCCCGCTGGATGATGCGTCGATCCAGGCCAAAATGCGTGCGCTGAACACGGTGGGCCACGGCTACACCGAGCAGGAAATCAGCGAGGCGCCCGCTGCGCTGGCAGGCAAGACCGAGCTCGAAGCGGTCATCGCCTTCCTGCAGAGCCTTGGCATCCACGCCCCCAAAACCTGAGGAACGGCACATGGATAGCGGAACCCTGAGCGGCATCGCCACCGTAGTCTGCCTTGCAACCTTCATCGGCATCGTCTGGTGGGCTTACAGCAAGGACAACAGACAGCGGTTTGAAGAAGACGGCAAGCTGCCCTTCGCTGATGACGACGTACCTGCCAAATAAGGAGACAAGCAATGAGCGACTTTACTAGCGGCTTCTGGCCGCTCTACATCAGCCTGATCACGGCGGTGAGCATCATCGGCACCTGGATATTCCTGCGCTCGCACACCACCCGCAAACTTGCGCCCGGTGAAAAGGCCGAACTGATCCAGCACACCTGGGACGGCGACCTGCAGGACTTCGACAACCCGCTGCCGCGCTGGTGGCTGGGCCTGTTCTACGGCACCATGATTTTCTCGGTCGGCTACCTGATCCTGTGGCCGGGCATGGGCAACTTCGAAGGGGTACTGGGCTGGTCTTCCCGGGGTGAGTACGAGGCCGAGGTGAAAGCCGCCGAAGCCAAGTTCCAGCCCGTTTATGCCGGCTTCATGAAGCAGGACATCGTGACGGTTGCCGCCAATCCAGAAGCGCGCGCCATCGGCAAGAACCTGTTCCTGACCTACTGCTCGCAATGCCACGGTTCGGACGCGGCCGGCGCCACGGGCTTCCCCAACCTGACTGACGGCGACTGGCTGTATGGCGGCGACCCCGCCACCATACAGGCCACCCTCACCAACGGCCGCGGCGGCGTGATGCCTGCGCTGGGCGCTGCGATCGGTCCGGAAAAAACCAAGGATGTCGCGAACTACGTGATGTCGTTGTCGGGCCGCAAGCATGACGCTACGCGCGCAGCCTCGGGCCAGGCGGTGTTCGCCGAAAACTGCGCCGCCTGCCACACACCGGCCGGTACCGGAATGCAGGCGCTGGGCGCGCCCAACCTGACCGACAAGATCTGGCTGTATGGCGGCTCTGAGGCCACCATCATCGAGACCATCACCAAGGGCCGCAACGGCGTCATGCCCGCCATAGCGCAGACCCTGGGCACCACGTCCAACAAGGACGCCAAGCTGCACCTGCTGACGGCCTATGTGTACGGGTTGTCGCAGAAGCAGTAAGCAGTAAACAGCGTTGCCGGAGCGATCCGGCAAGCTGCCTGAGCATATTGGCCAGGCGCCAGTCCAGTATGCTCAGGCAGCTCAGATCACCCAGGTTAAGCGTACGTGACCGACGAAAACAAACCCGCCTCCTCTGCCGAAGCACCGATCGAACAGCAGCTTTACGCGATCCGGCAAACCATCCAGACACGCGCGGTGCATGGCGTGTTCGCCAACTGGCGCGTTGCGCTGGTGCTGATCACGCAACTGGTCTATTACGGGATGCCCTGGCTGCAATGGGACAACCGCCAGGCGGTGCTGTTCGATCTGGCTGCGCGCAAGTTCTATATCTTCGGCCTGGTGTTCTGGCCGCAGGATTTCGTCTACCTCACCGGCCTCCTGATCCTCGCGGCGCTCTCGCTGTTCCTGTTCACCGCGGTAGCCGGGCGGCTGTGGTGCGGCTACGCCTGCCCGCAAACCGTGTACACCGAAATTTTCATGTGGGTGGAAAGCTGGCTGGAGGGCGACCACGTCGCGCGCAAAAAGCTCGACGCCTCGCCGTGGAACGCCAACAAGCTGAAAAAACGCGGGTTCAAGCATGTCGCGTGGTTCGCGATCGCGCTGTGGACCGGCTTCACCTTCGTCGGCTATTTCACCCCGATCAAGGAACTGGCCGTCGAGTTTGTCAGCTTCGGCCTGGGACCGTGGGAGAC
>JAGVGD010000131.1 GCA_020057245.1 Thiobacillus sp.
CATCGGGCGCGACATTACCGAGCGCGAGCATACGAACCGCCATCTGGCACTGGTGGACTTTGCGCTCAATCACGTGAAGGAAGCCGCCTATATGGCTGATGAACAAGGCCATTTTCACTATGTGAATGCGGAGGCCTGCCGGGCGCTGGGGCACCCGCGCGAAGCGCTGCTGAAATTGCGCGTGATCGATGTCGACAGCGAAGTCACGCAACCGGAGCACTGGCAGGCCGTCTGGGAACAGCTCAAGCAAGACAAGACCCTGACCTTCGAGAGCCAACACAGGGCGCGTGACGGGCAGGTCATTCCCGTCGAAATCAACGCCAACTACTTCGAGTTTGCGGGGCAACCGTATGTGCTGGGCCTGGTGCGCGACATTGCGGAGCGCAAGCAGGTGGAGGAACAGATCCGCAATCTGGCCTATTTCGACCCGCTGACCAAACTGCCGAATCGCCGCCTGCTGATGGACCGGCTGAATCAGGCGCTGATTTCCAGCCAGCGCAGCCAGAAATTCGGCGCGGTGCTGATCCTCGATCTGGATCATTTCAAGATCCTCAACGACACCCAGGGCCACGATGTCGGCGACCGCCTGCTGGTCGAGGTCGCGCAGCGCCTGAATGACATCGTGCGGCAGGAAGATTCCGTGTGCCGGTTGGGCGGCGATGAGTTCGTAGTGCTGCTGGAGGCCCTGGGGCAAGACGAGACCCATGCGGCGCAACAGGCCGAGACCATCGCGGAAAAAGTGCGCCATCAACTCAACCAGCCGTATTCGCTGAATGCCAGCGAGCTCAAGTTTCACGGCGCCACCAGCATCGGGCTGACGCTGTTTTGCGGCCTGGGCGCCTCGGTCGACATGCTGCTGAAGCAGGCCGACGTGGCGCTCTATCAGGCCAAGGACGCCGGGCGCAACCTGGTTCGCTTCTTCAATCCGGCCATGCAGGCCGCCATCGATTCGCGCACTGCGCTGGAATCCGCTTTGCGTCAGGCGCTGGAAAGGAATGAATTCCAGCTGTTTTACCAACCCCAGGTCGACCAGCACGGCGCGCTGATCGGCGCCGAGGCCCTGCTGCGCTGGGTGCCGCCGGGTCGGGAACAGGTGTCGCCCGCCCGCTTCATCCCGCTGGCCGAGGAAACCGGGCTCATTCTGCCGATCGGCCAATGGGTGCTGGATACCGCCTGCGCCCAGCTGAAACGCTGGGCGGACGACCCGCGCACACAAACCCTGCAGATGTCGGTCAATGTCAGCGCGCGGCAGTTTCACCAGCACGACTTCGTGGAAAGCGTTCGCCACAGCCTGGTTTCGAGCGGCATCAACCCGGCCCGGCTCAAGCTTGAGCTGACCGAAAGCGTGGTGCTCGACAACGTCGAAGTGGTCATCGAGCGGATGCAGCAGCTCAATGCCCTGGGCGTGAGCTTTTCGCTGGACGATTTCGGCACGGGCTATTCGTCGCTGTCCTACCTCAAGCGTCTGCCGCTGTCGCAGGTGAAGATCGATCAGTCATTCGTACGCGATGTGACCGAGGACACGAACGACGCCGCCATCGTGCGGGCGATCCTGGCCATGAGCCATACGCTGGGCCTGCAGGTGATCGCCGAAGGCGTGGAAACCCGGGCGCAACGGGATTTTCTGCTGCAGAACCATTGCACCGCGTATCAGGGCTACCTGTTCGGCAAGCCGACGCCGATTGCGGAGTGGGATATCTTTCTTCAATAAGGTTTCTGCAATAGCGCGCAGCCTGCCCAGTGCGCGTCTTCTGCCCAGACCGCTAGGCGCGCGCCAGCGGAATCTCCGCCCAATGGGTGGTATAGCGGGGCGAACGATTGTCCTGCCGCATGCGCCAGACGGGATCGATACCGGCACCGGCGAGGAAGAGGGTGCCCGAGCCCATTTCCCGGTTCAACTGATCCATCACCGTCATCAGCTTGTCGCGCCGGCAGGTTTGCGCGCCGCCGAATAGCGTCGCCTGGCGCAGGCCGGCGGGTTGCAATGCGCTCAGCAGGATGCCCGCCTTCTGGTACTGGAAGCCCGCACGATACAGCCGGTTTAAAAGGAAGCAGGCCGCCTTGACCAGGCGCAGGGTGTCGTCGGTCGGCTCGGGCAAACGCAGCCAGCGCGCCGCGGAATACTGCGAGGCCTCGGTCAGGAACGGGCTGGTGCGGATAAAAACCTGGATTTCGCCAGCCAGCTGGCCTTCTGTCCGCAGCTTTTCTGCGGCCCGCGTGGCATATGCCACCATGGCTTCGCGCAGATCCGGCAGGCCTGTTACCCGCGTGCCGAAGGAACGGCTGGTCATGATCTGTTGTTTGGGCGGCGCGACGTCTTCGAGCGCCAGGCAGGACACGCCGCGCAGCTCCGTGGCCGTGCGCGCCAGAACCACGGAAAAGCGTTGTCCCAGCCAGGCCGGGTCGGCCGCCTGCAGGTCGGCCACGTTATGGATGCCCAGCCCGGCCAGTTTTTCAGTGATACGGCGGCCCACTCCCCAGACCTCGCCAACGGAGGTGGCTTTCAGCAAGGCCAGCCGCTGGTCGGCGGGCAGGGCGCTGTAATCGCAACAGCCGGCAAACGCAGGCTGGATTTTGGCCCAGTGATTGGCCAGCTTGGCCAGGGTCTTGCTCGGCGCGAAACCGACGCAGACCGGCAATCCTGTCCATTTCAGCACTTTTTCCCGGATCTTGAGGCCTGTTTCACGGTAGTTCTGTTCATGCCGACTGGCAAAGGCGAGAAAGGATTCGTCGATTGAATAGACTTCCTGCTCGGGCGAAAAACCCGCCAGGATCGCCATCACCCGGCGGCTCATGTCGGCATACAGCGCGTAATTGGACGACAGGGCAATCAATCCACGCGGCCCGGCCAGATGCGCACACTGAAACCAGGGCTGGGCCATCTTGACGCCGAGCGCCTTGGCCTCCTGCGAACGCGCCACCACGCAGCCATCGTTGTTGGACAGCACCACCAGCGGCTTGCCCCTGAGGCCGGGGTTGAACACGCGCTCGCAGCTGGCGTAAAAGTTGTTGCAGTCCACCAGCGCAAAGGTGCGCGGCGTCATTCCGGGAGACTCAGCCACGCGGGAAAACCGGGTGGATGACATGGATCACCACGCCCCACAGGGTCAGTTCCTGGGCGTCCTTCAAAATGATCTTCGGGTAGCTCGGGTTGGCGGGCGCCAGACAGAGCCCGTTTGGCGTGGATTCCAGCAGCTTGACCGTGAATTCGTTGTCCACCGCGGCCACCACGATCATGCCCGGCGCCGCTTCGATGGCGCGGTCGACCATCAGCAAATCGCCATCATGAATCCCGGCGCCAGTCATGGAATCGCCCTTGGCCCGCAGGTAGTACGTGGCCTCGGGATGGCGGACCAGATGATGGTTCAGGTCCAGGCGGTCTTCCTGATGGTCGTCAGCCGGCGACGGGAAGCCGGCGCGCACGGGAGTGGCAAAGAAAGGCAGCGCCAGCGGCTGGCCATGCTCGTCCAGCGCCCAGGCGCCCGGCGGCAATCCCTGGCCGGGGCTGATCGCGGCGAGCCGGGTTACCAGTGGCAACAGGCGTTCCGGCAGGCGGATCACCCGGGTCGGTTCTTTGGCCGGGCGTCCGGCGCCGGGACGGCGACCGCCACGGGCTGGCAGGTGATGAGAGGTCATTCGATTATTGTAACAACAATCAAAATGAATGCTGGCCGGCCACGGAATATTTCTCCAGTGATTTATCTGGATCAGCTTATGACCATATGTTTTTTAAAGGATATTAAAACGAATGCATTAATCCGTGTCGGGAGTGCACAGGGGTTCGCTGCAGGTCCCAGAGCAACCCGCTAGCCACGTAGCTTCCATTACGCCGGGCCACGGCCTGCAGTGGAAGTGCTGTCAGCCGAGGATGTTTTCCTGGAAGTGCTGCTGGATGGCCTCGATCTTGTCGCGGTTGTCGATCAGCGCATCCACACAATGCACATCCAGTTTTTTTCCCGCAAGCTGGCGCAGCAGGGTAAAGGCGTCGTCGTTGCTCCACGCCGGCTTGTAGGGCCGCCGGCTGGTGAGCGCGTCGAAGATGTCGGCCACGGCGACGATGCGCGCCTCGACCGGAATGCTGTCGCCCACGCGTCCATCCGGATAGCCGCTGCCGTCGACGGACTCGTGGTGAAACAGGGCGATGTTGCGCAGGATATCGCTGCCCTGCATTTGCCCCAGTTCGAAATGGGTCAGCATCTGGTCGATCATGTCCCGCCCGCGCGCGGGGTGCGTCCGCATCAGGGCTTCCTCATCCGCATCGAGCTTGCCCGGCTTGAGCAGGACGCGATCCGGAATGGCGATTTTCCCGATGTCATGCAGCGGCGAGAAAATGAAAATCCGCTCGATCGTTTCATCGCTCAGCGCGTAACGATCCGCGACGGCTTGCGCAATGATGCGGGCGAAGCGCGACATGCGATCGAGGTGCGAGCCGGTTTCTCCATCGCGGGCGTGGGCCATGTCGCGCGCCGTTTTCACCGAGGCGAGCAGGGTGTGCATCGTGGTCAGGTCGTTGATGATGGTGAGCGCGATCAGGTGCCCGAAAGGGTCGATCTGGCTCAGCACTTCCTCGCCAAAACAGTCGGTTTCATACGCGTTGAAGAACAGAAAGCCGAACAGTTTCCCCTGGTGATACATCGGCATGGTGTAGCTGGAACGGTAGCCGCTGGCAGCCACGCGCTGGGCATGCTCGTGCCCGCTCTCGGCGAAAAGGGACAGATCGTTGACTACCCTGGGCCGCCCCTTCTCGATGATCTCGTGCAGCGAGGGCGCGTCCGAGAGTTTGGCCGAGTAGTGCGTAAGCGGGGTGCTTTCCTCGCCGGTATGCAGAAAGGTCTGGATGGCGTCGGTGCCAGGATCGTAGACCGCAGCGGCAATGCGTTGAACGAAGTCAAAGCGCGCCCGCAACGCGGCGTGGATCGCCTGTACCTTGCTCACGAGACTGACGTTTTGGTGGAGCGAGCCAAGCCTGTCTTCGTGGTCGAACATGGGGGGACGAGTCATGGTGGATAGATTATCTGCACAGCGAAGCTCAGTGTACGGCGACACAGGTGCGTTTGGCGAGAAGAGGGACGCCGCCAACCATTCTGATTGCCATGTATGGGGTGCCACCGCCCCCCAAAGGTTGTTCCAAACTGTCCGGTAAAACCATCTCGTAACTCATTGATCCATTGATCCAAAATGGCAACGGTTAGCAGGTTGAGCTTGTTGTTATGGCGCTTTGTAAGGTCTTGTTTTCATGCATCCAGAGTTAGCAGCCTGAAGTTGCTTGATCGCAGGACATAAGTCATTGTTTTTATCGGCCCATGGTTAGCATGGTTGAAGTTGTAAGGTCACGCGACGTAATTCATTGAAACTATTGAGCTTGGATTAGCAGGTTGAAGTTGTGCGATTTAGCAGCCTTAAGTTGCAACTGAGCAGGTTGCTCTGGCTCCTTCATCAGGTACCGGCACGAATTGCTGGTTTCCGTTATAGACTTCGCATAATGTATATTACCGTTTCCTGATATAGCACTCTATTGAGTAACGCGCTAACTCAAGCCTGCTGCGGGTTCCGCAGCATCCAGACTGGTTGTGTCCATGTCCCTCGTTAAACCTGGGGAGGGATATGATCAAGTTCACTGTACTGAGTACGAAGGGCGGGGTCGGCAAGACCACATTAGCAGCAAATCTTGGCGCACTCATGGCGGACATGGGGCTGAGAGTTCTGCTTGTCGACGCCGATGTGCAGCCAGCGCTCTCGAAATATTACCGTATAAAGCGCGAAGCTCCGTTTGGGCTCACAAAAGTCATCACCACCGGGTATGTCACAGAGGATTGCATCTCTCAGACGGTAATCGATGGGCTCGATGTAATCCGGTCGGATGATCCAGATGGCAGTCTCCAAACCTGGCTCCTACATCGTATTGATCGAGGCGAGCGACTTGGCAATGCCCTGAATTCCCCCGCAGTATCCGAAGACTATTACGACTGCGTCTTAATCGACACGCAGGGAACCGTAGGCCCACTGCAGGACACCGCCGCACTCGCCGCCACGCAGATCATTTCTCCAATCAAGCCGGAAATTCTGTCAGCTCGTGAGTTCAAAACGGGCACGATGGAACTGCTGGCGCGGCTTGAGCCCTCACCAAACTCGAAATACAGGGTAGGGCCGGTCAAAGCAGTCATTTCGATGCAGGACCGGACTGCCGACGCGAGAATCATCGCGGAGTCGATCAGACAGGACTTCATCAAGCTTGGCGGACGGGTCACGGTCCTCGATACGGTAGTTCCTGACGCCAAGTCCTACAAGGAATCGGCCACCCTGTGCATCCCCGCGCACCGGCATGAGCCGTCGCGCAAGGGCACGATGCCATCTGCCTATGAAACCATGCACGCTCTCCTCTGGGAGTTGGTGCCGAGCCTCGCAGGGCATTACGCCGGATCGGAGGCAGCACAAGACATAGACCGTGACGGAGCTGAAGCATGATGGCGGGCGGAAAGAAAAAGCCCCCACTCATGAACATCCCGAGTTCGATCAAGATGGTGGACTTGGCTGCCAAGCATGGGTTTACCCCAAAGTCCGATTCGGAAAAGCGGACAGTACGGGAGCGCCTGAAACTGGAGGTGTCCAACAGCCTGAACGTGCCGGCGCCAAACAGCGAGAGCGGCCTCAAGCATGACACTGAAGTGGATGATTCATGGGCGAGTCTTCCCGTAACCGCCGTCCACTTCTATGAGCGAAATCCCCGCAAGGCTAACAACGAAGCCTACGCTGAGCTGAAGGAGAGCATCCGGGTCAACGGAATCCTCCAACCCTTGACCGTCACCAAGCGGCCGGGAGAAACCCATTACATCCTGTACGCAGGTGGCAATACCCGCCTGCAGGCCATCCGGGAGTTATGGGAAGAAACCGCGGATCCGAGGTTTCGCGAAACCCGCGTCATCATCAAAGCCTGGCGCGGCGAAGCATCCGTTCTGCTTGCCCACATGGCCGAAAACACTCAGCGCAACGATATGACCTTCTGGGATAGGGCCAACGGGACACTGGAAATCAAACGCCAGATCGAGGATGAACGCGGGACAGCATTGACCTTCAGGGAGTTTGAAGCCGAGATCAAGAAATTCGGCCTCCAGACTGATCTGCGCACACTCAGCATGTACCGATTCGCAGTCGAAAAAATTGCCGATGTCGGCCCGTGGCTTTCCGGTTTATCCGTGCGAACCATCCAGCCACGGCTGAACCTGTTGTTGAAGCTGGCCAATCATCACGATATCGAGGAAAGCGCTTTCTACGCCGAGGTGGTCACGCCAACCGCAAAGGCCATAGCTAGCATGGTTCTGGAAGATGCCCATGCGTTTAGCGCAGACCTATTTTTTGGTCGATGCGAAGCCAGCTTGTCTGCCCGGCTGGAAGTGAACGAGCGGGACATCGGCAAGATGCTCACTGCCATGGAGCGCTTCCCCGACATGACACTGGAAGGTTTGCAGAGGATATGCAAGCCCCAGCGCCCGGTCGAACCTTCTGTTGGCGGCACCCAGACTCAATCCACAGCAGAGTCTGGCGGCCAGGAACAGGGGAAATCGTCACAGCCCATTCCCCCCGATTCACGATCGCCTGGGAGGGCCACACCCGCTAATCCGGCCGCTACAGAACACGGTGAACGCAGCCAAAGAGCGAGTTCAACGGCTCCCCATTCCATAGTCAGTCTCCCCCCGATCTCAACTGAGAGTGGAGAACCGGACCGGTTGATGACCTTGATTCAGCAAGTGCTTGTCTCCGCTGGCCTCGGCTCCTGCTATGAGCCTGCACCCGGCATGCCCATGGGGTATTGCATGGGATTCCCCAAGGATGGCCCACTTGATTTGAAAGAGAACGCGCAAAGCCGCCAGGCTGCCTGGTGGGTGCTTGCGATGGCAAGCGGGCAGTTTGAAGCGGACGTGTGCCGGTCTGGTCTTGACGACCCCAATGAGTGGCGCACCTTGATTCTGGAAGAAGGCAGCCAGGAAACGCTGGGGGGCCTGGAGCTCGCCATCCAGCACAACATTGGTGGCCAGGGTGAGTTTCTGCCGATTCCATGGCTGCTGAACCCGGACAACCCTATTGCGGGCGTGTGCCTTGAGTTGCTCTCGGTCATTCGTGGAGGGGCTCGATCATGATGATGGTTCGCGTCACCGACAACACGCTGAGAGCCTCGCTGCTGATGCACTTGATCGAGCAGCTTGAGCGTGGCGACCTAGCCGTCCTGCTGGAAAAGGGCGCTTGTCCGCGGTCCATGGATCGGTTACGAGGTCTCGCCATCAATGAAATTCTGCACCTGGCCTCATCAGGCCATCCCGACATCCATTTCTCGATCGATGAGGGCGGTTTCGAACTCGGAATCGAAACCCTGTTTCGACGCAAGCAGGAAACCGAGCATCTGGTGTATTGCATCCAGAATGGCGCCAGCCAGTCGATGCTGAACCAATTGTTCCCGTCGACCGACCCGCGTGTCGTCCAGACCTACCGCAAGCTCCTCAAGAATGACCGTAAAACCGGCCGTGTCGCGCTGCCAGATGAAAGCGTCCGCGATCTGATTCACCAATGCTGGTTCGGGATGAATGAGGAATACCCCGAGATCACCACTCTCCGCGAAAAACTCATGCTTCTGCATGGGTTTTTCAGCAACTATTCCCTCGACGGGCTGTACGCCACCGTCAATGAATTCAACGAACCCCCAAGGAAGCACCATGGCCAGAAATAAAAGCCGTGCCACTCCTCCGGACAGTCTGCCAATGAATCCATCGACAGACGATCAGGCCGTCTACAACACGATCAGCCCAGCAATGTTGCTGGACATATTCGACGAGCCAATCGTGTTCCAGCGTGCCTATGTGAGTCTGACAGGCAGCGCTGTGGCAGCACTGTTCCTGTCATACGCGATCTACACGACAGAACGCCTTCCGAAAGACGCGGAAGGCTGGTTCAGAAAGACCGGGGATCAATGGAAGGCTGAAACAGGGCTGACCCGCTTCGAGCAGCAAACGGCTCGCCGCATCTTGCGTGAGCTGGATGTTTTGATTGAACGGCGGGCGGGCTTGCCGGCCGAGCTTTGGTTCAAGATTCGAATTGATCGCATTCTTGAATTGCTATCCGATCAGGCAGAAGCCAAGTGGGGGCAGGTCATCTAGGACCAGAAGATGCCCCACGCATACGCCATAGCCGCAGAATCGAGCCGGGTGAACGAAAACCTGGCCCAGGGGGTGAAAGACCTTCTGTCGGCGCTTGGTAACCGCTACGTGGCGTATTACCCCTCCCTCGCCGAATTGACGGGTTCTCCCAAAGCCGCCCTGATGCTTGGACACGCCATGTTCATGACCCGTGTGGTCTTGGACAAGCAGCCCAATCGTGGAGGGTGGTTCTGGAAGACCTCGAAGGAATGGAAGCAGGTCGCCGGATTGAGCGTCCGGGAGATTGAAACATCTCGTAAAGTGCTTCTAAAAGACGGCATCTTGCAGGAATCAAGGCGTGGCATGCCAGCCAAACTCTGGTTCAAGGTCGATCTTGACCGTCTGGCTTTGAAGCTGTGCCAGTATGCCAATACCACCTATCGCCCCTGGTCATGGGAAGACCGGGTGCTGAAAACGCTGCTCGGTAAACCCGTGATGTTCTACGCCCCTTTTGCGTGGACGGCGGATAGCGCCCTGGCGGGTCTCTACATGTCCAGCCTGTTCAATCGGCTGCGGCGGACATTATCCCGGAACGAAGTTGACGAGGAGGGCTGGTTCAGTAGCCCGACCAGCCAATCACTGATCCATCTCCATTTTGGCCGTCGCATGTTGATGAATGCCCGAGCCAAACTGATCGAGTCCGGCATGATGGAAGAGGTGCGGGAAAGCCGTATGCAATCCCAGTTGTTGTCACGCATTATGTTGACAACTCTGCCGGCCAGAATCTACCTGGAAGCCAATGAATTCCACAGTTTGTCGGAATCCAACAAACTAGATAGTCGAAATCCGACAAACAAGAGTTGCTCTAAACGCGTAACAAGAGTTGCCGGAACCGTAAAACAAGAGTTGCCGGAACCGCAAGACAACAGTTCACCTTTCCGCGAAACAAGTTCTGCGGAAACAGCAACTCACTCTAATAAGGAAATAAATACTCCATACCACCCCCTCCATAACAGCTTGGAGGGGGTGGGCGTATTCGATTTCCCCAAAACCATCCGGACTGCGCCAGCAAGTGCTGATCTGGAAAACCTGATCTATCCGGACAAGCTGCTTCCCGGCGAGAAACAAACCGCACGGCAGATTCTGCACGGCAGCCCCAATCCTCAAATCATCCTCGACGAGCTGGCAGGCCAGATGCAGGACGGCCACGTCAAGAACGCGATCGGCTACCTGCGAACCCTGAAAACCAGACAACAGGCAGGGACATTTGAGCCTGAGTACGCCCATCGGGTTGCAGCAGATCGAAAGCGCCGGCAGGAAATACTGGAACAACGGAAGCGCCTGATCGAAGAGCCACAAACACAGGTTGCGACAAACCGGGACTCCGCCCGGATCAAGCTGACTGAACTGCGCCAGAGCATTTGGGGAAAGAAATGACCAGAGCCACGGCCACAGAAAATTGTGGGTGTTGGTAGTGCCAACAGATTCAGCCAGCCGGAAGGTGGCGCAGCAGGAAGTGATTTCTGTTGGTAGTGCCAACAGACTCAGCCAGCCGAAAGGTGGCGCAGCAGGAAGTGATTTCTGTTGGTAGTGCCAA
>JAGVGD010000047.1 GCA_020057245.1 Thiobacillus sp.
CGGACTTGGGATACCCCGCACGGTCGAGCGCGGCGTTCCATTGTCCGGCTTCAAAACCATCGATTTTGTCGCTGCCGATCACGAGCACCGGCACGCTGAGCCTGCCAGTGAGCTTTTTGAGCGCGGCCTGGGCCTCGGGGCTGGATTGCGGGTCCTTGTTGCTGAACGGAATGCCGCGCGCGCTGAGCAGCGCGCGCGCCTCGTCGCACGGGATGCCGCAGGCGCTGGCGTACAGGCTGACGGGATATTTCTCGCGCGCAGTTTTGGTGGCGTAGGACTCGCCCGTTTCGATGAGATTGCCCTTGAACGATTTTTGCTGGGCATTGGCGACGTTGGGTGGGGGCGGCTGGTCGCTGTACATCATGCGGCCCTGCGCATCCTTCCACTGGTACAGCTGGGCAGCGGCAAGCGGTGCGCTGGCCGTTGCGAGGCACACTGCGATCAAGATGAGTCTGGATTTCATGCGCTACTCCCTGGCGACTGGATCATCGGTGACGTAATCAACCGCACTAACGGCCATGGGCGGCAAAAGTTTAAGCCTGGCAGGCGCGCTGGCAGGGCTAGCTCCGTTGCCGGGTGGCTTGTGCGAAGACCGCGAAAGCGTCCGGGGAAAGCGGCTTGCTGTAGTAATAGCCTTGCACTTCGTCGCATCCCTGTTCGCGCAGAAAGTCCAGCTGGCCTTCGGTTTCCACGCCTTCTGCGATGGTGGCGAGGCCAAGACTTTTCGCCATCTGGATGATGGCGCTGACGATCGCTTTGTCTTCCGGGTCGGTACGGATGTCGCGCACGAAGGACTGGTCGATCTTGAGCTTGTAAACGTTGAACTTTTTCAGGTAACCGAGCGACGAGTAGCCGGTGCCGAAATCGTCGATGGACATGCGCACGCCGCGTTCGTGCAGCTTGTTCATCACCGCGATGGCGCCTTGCGGGTCGTGCATCGCCACGCTTTCGGTGAGTTCCAGTTCGAGGTATTCCGGCGGCAGGCCGGCTTCGTCGAGGATGCGGGCGACCACGTCGGGCAGGGTGGGATGGCGAAACTGCACGGCGGACAGGTTCACCGCCATCACCAGCGGCGGCAGGCCGGACTCCAGCCAGGTTTTGGCCTGCTGCACCGCATGTCGTAGCACCCACTCCCCGATATGCAGGATGAATCCGTTGTCTTCGGCGACCGGGATGAATTCCGCGGGCGACACCTGACCGAGTTCGGGATGCTGCCAGCGCAGCAAGGCTTCGGCGCCGACGACGCGACCGTCTTCCAGCGCTAGTTGCGGCTGGTACTGCACGCTGAACTCCTGGCGTTCCAGCGCCTGGCGCAAGGCGTTGCCCAGTTGCAGGTGGCGCGCCGAGCGCGCCTGCATCTCCGTGGTGAAAAAGCGATAGCTGTTGCGGCCTTCCTGCTTGGCGCGATACATCGCGGTATCGGCCCTTTGGGACAGCGACGCCAGATCCTCGCCATCGCCGGGATAAAGGGCGATGCCGATCGAGGCGGTCACGCAGAGGTCGTGGTGGTCGACGACATAGGGCACGCTGATGGCGTCGAGCAGCTTTTGCGCAACATGGGCGGCGCTGCGCTCATCCTGGTCGGGCAGCATGACGAAAAATTCGTCCCCGCCCGAACGGGACACCACGTCTTCTTCGCGCAGCGCCGTGAACAGGCGTTTGGCCAGCTCGATCAACAGGGCGTCGCCGATGCTGTGGCCGAGGGTGTCGTTGATGTCCTTGAAATGGTCGAGATCGATGAACATCAGGGCCAGGCGTCCGTTGCGCCGCCTCGCCACGCTGATGGCATATTTCAGGTGATCGTCCAGCTGGGTGCGGTTGGGCAGCCCGGTCAGGACATCGAAATTGGCCAGGTACTGGATGTGTTCCTCGGCCTGCCGGCTGGCCGTGATGTCGAGCAGATGGCCGAGGTAGTGTGTGACCCGCCCCTCTGAATCGCGAATCACCAGCGAATGATCCAGCAGCCACACCACCGAGCCATCGCGCCGTACAACCCGGTAAGGCTCGTGTTCGAAGTTGACGGCATGCCCCTCGCTGGCGGCGTCGACTTCCTGCGTCACCCGCTCGATGTCGTTCGGATGCACCAGCGCGCCGTAGTTGATGCGTCCGCTCAGAAAATCGTCATCCAGATACCCCAGCAGCAGCTCCACGTTGGGGGAAACGAATTCAACCGGCCAGCCCGGCGCATTGCGCCATTTGAACAACACCACTGCGCCGCTGATGAACAGGTCGCGCTGCTGGCGTATCTCGTTTGCCATCATTTCGCGTTCGGCCTCGATCCGGCTCAGCTTGATCTGGGTTTCGGACAGCCAGCCCATCACGCTGTTTGCCATGCCCGGCGCAACCGGAATGGCGGATGAAATGTCGCCGCTGCCGAGACGGACAATGCGTTCATACAGGGCGCCCGCCGAGTCGCCCAGCGTGGTCTTCAGCGTGCGATAGGCGCGCCACAGGGTGAGCAGCAGCACCATAACGAGCCCGACGAACAGCACGCGAAACAGCGTGGCGACCGTCGCGCGCTTCTGTACGGCTGCTCGGGTGCGCGTCTCCACCTGGATATAGAACGCATCGATCGGCTGCATGATGGCCCGCTTGGCCTGATGGTAGGACGAGTCATGCAGCATCAAGGTAGCCCGGTTGCGCACTGCGCCCGTCACCGGGGCCGCGGACTCGATCAGGGCCATGGCGGCATATTCGGTCCGGGTCAGCGCATCGGAATGGGCCTTGGCCTTTTCCAGCAGGGCGAACTCTTCAGCGGTGAATCCGGCTTGCCGCATCCGTTGCAGCAGGGAAACGGCTGGCCCGGTCGCGCGCTCGCGCGGCTGGCCGGGCAGTATCAGGTCCCAGTAGATATTCTGGTAATTGGGCGGACGCGGCAGTTTGCCGTCGCGGATGGCGAGCACTTCCTCGTATTGCTGCTTGTAGATGGGGTCGCTGGTGGCCGCATAGGTACGCACCATGCGGGTCAGGTCGTCGGATGACTGCCGCAGTTCGTCCGCCAGCAAGAAAGATTGCAGGCGGGATTCGTGGGCGCGGTCGATCTGTTTTTCGGCGCGCACATACACCGCGAAAGCAAGCGCAACGGCCACCAGCGCGGCCAGGCTCAACCAGAGCGCGCGGGTAAAACGAGGCGGGGGCGGTCTGTCGGGTGTCATGCGGTTCCGGCGTGCGACGGGGCGAGGCTCATGCCATCGCGAATCCGACCAGCGCGATTTCGTCGCCATCCCTGACCGGTGCGGACTTTTCGACGAACTGCTTGTTGATCGTGATGTTGAGCTTGGGATTGCCCAGCAACATTTTTTTCCACATTTCGCCGCGCCGCGACAGCATGAAAAGCAGGCGTTCGACATCGGTGATGTCGGGCGGCAGTTCGATCTGCTCGCTGGCCATGCCCAGCGCATCGACCAGATCGCCGAAAAACAAAATCTTCACCATCCTGACCCCTTTATAATTCGCAATTGCCCGCCCGATTCTACCCCCGTATGTTTGCCGACTTGCTGGAAAACCTGAACCCCGAACAGCGTGCGGCGGTGACGCTGCCGCATGAATCCGCGCTGATTCTGGCGGGCGCGGGCTCGGGCAAGACGCGCGTGCTGACGACCCGCATGGTGTGGCTGATCCAGAGCGGGCAGGTGTCGCCGCACGGCATACTCGCAGTGACCTTCACCAACAAGGCGGCGAAGGAAATGATGACGCGCATTGCGGCGATGCTGCCGATCAATACGCGCGGCATGTGGGTGGGCACCTTTCATGGTCTCGCCAACCGGCTGCTGCGCACGCATTACCGCGAGGCGGGGCTGCCGCAGTCGTTCCAGATTCTGGACAGCCAGGACCAGCTGTCGGCGATCAAGCGCCTGATGAAGTCGATGAACATCGACACTGAAAAATACGAGCCGAAAAAAGTGCAGCGTTTCATCGGCGCCAACAAGGAGGCCGGACTGCGGGCGCGCGATGTCGAGGCGTTCGACGCCTACTCGACGCGGCTGGTGGAGATTTTCGAGGCCTACGACGCGCAATGCCAGCGTGAGGGCGTGGCCGATTTCACCGAGCTGCTGCTGCGTTCGTATGAACTGCTGTATCGCAACGAGCCCTTGCGCGAACATTACCGCGACCGCTTCAAGCACATCCTGGTCGACGAATTTCAGGACACCAACACGCTGCAGTACCGCTGGCTCAAGCTGTTTGCCGGGCCCGGCACTGCGCTGTTTGCCGTGGGCGACGACGACCAGTCGATCTATGCGTTTCGCGGCGCCAACACCGCCAACATGGCTGAGTTCGAGCGCGAGTTCGCGCACGGCAACGTGATCAAGCTGGAGCAGAATTACCGCAGCCACGGCCACATCCTTACTGCCGCCAATACCCTGATCGCGCAGAACGCGCACCGTCTCGGCAAGAACCTGTGGACGGCCGAGGGTGAGGGCGAGCCGATCCGCGTCTACGACGCCTATTCGGATCAGGACGAAGCCAGCTTCGTGGTCGACGAGGTGAGGGCGCTCAACCGCGAAGGCATCAACCTGTCGGACATGGCGCTGCTGTACCGCTCCAATGCGCAGTCGCGGGTGCTGGAACACGCGCTGTTTTCCGCCAGCGTGCCCTACCGCGTGTACGGCGGGCTGCGGTTTTTCGAGCGCCTGGAAATCAAGCATGCGCTGGCTTATCTGCGCCTGCTGACCAACCCAGAAGACGACGGCGCGTTCATTCGCGTGGTGAACTTCCCTGCGCGCGGCATCGGTGCACGCACGCTGGAATTGCTGTCGGCCAGCGCGGCGCAATCCGGCGCCAGCCTATGGCAGGCGGCCTGCACCGCCAGCGGCAAGGTGGCCGGCTTCGCCAAACTGATCGAGGAAATCAAGCAGGCCACCCGCGAGCTGCCGCTGGCCGAAGTGATCGACCACGTGATCGAAGCCAGCGGGCTGGCGGATTATTACCGTGCCGACAAGGACGGCAGCGAACGGCTGGAGAACCTCAACGAACTGGTCAATGCCGCGGCGTTGTTTGCCCAGGAGGCCGAGGAAAACACGCTGGATGCCTTTCTCGCCCACGCCGCGCTGGAAGCGGGCGAGCATCAGGCGGGTGTTGGGCTCGACGCCCTGCAGTTGATGACGGTGCACGCCGCCAAGGGGCTGGAATTTCACGCGGTGTTCATCACCGGGCTGGAAGAAAGCCTGTTCCCGCACGAGCAAAGCGCAAACGAGGAAAACGGTCTGGAAGAGGAGCGGCGGTTGATGTATGTGGCGATCACCCGCGCGCGGCGGCGGCTGTACCTGTCGCACGCGCAGTCGCGCATGCTTCACGGTCAGGTCCGCTACGGATTGCCGTCGCGTTTTCTCGATGAATTGCCGGAGCAGGTGCTGAGCCCGCTCAACCGCCGCAACACCTCACCCCAGCCGCAAGGATTTGGCGCTGCGCCGCCCGCCCGTCCGGCGCAGCCGTTGGGTAATGACACCGGTTACCGCATCGGGCAGAGCGTCGCCCACGCCAAGTTCGGCAGCGGCATCATCATAGATTTTGAAGGACGCGGCGCCGACGCGCGGGTGCAGGTGAAATTTCGCGACGCCGGCACCAAGTGGCTGGCGCTGGCTTACGCCAATTTGTCGGCCGCCTGATCGGCCTCGTCCGCCCACACCGCAAAAATCGCCTGGTACGAGGCGTACAGCGAACCGAACAGGACCGGCATCGCCACCAGCAGGCCGAGCAGCATGGGCACCAGTGCGGCGAAGAACAGCATCACCCCCAGTACCAGTCCGTTGACCATCAGTGCCGCCCAGTTCTTGAGCACGGCCTTGAGGCTGACGCCGAGCGCGGTGCCGAGGCGCGCGCCGCCGAACAGGATCAGCGCCGGCGCATACCAGGTGGCCATGATGAGCGGAGTGAACAGCAGCAGGCCGGTGAGCACGGCGGGCAGCGACTGATTCATCAAGGCCTGCAGCTCGGCAGGATTGGCCTTTTCATTTTGCGCGGTTGCCATGATGACTTCGGGGTCGAAACCCATGCTGTGCATGACCTGGCCGATGGCGAGGGTGCCGAGCAGCTGCACCGCACCCATGGCCATCAGGGGAACCGCCGGCCCTGTCAGCAGGGGGCGTTTGACGCCGGCGAGAAAGTGCGGCAGTTCGAGGTCCTCGCCGTTGTCCAGCGCGCGGAAGGCCGCCATGAAGCCCGCCACCATCAGCGGCGAGGCCAGCTCGGAAAGCGTGCCGCCGATGCCGGGAATCAGATTGAACGCCATCACCAGCCCGAACAGCATGCCGAACGCGGCGGATAGCAGGAGCGGATTTTTACGGTACAGGCGAAAGCCTTCGACCACCCAGCGCCAGCCCTGGCTGGCCGCAACGGTACGCGGGATGTCTTGATTGGATGCAGATGTCATCAGCTAAGCAGAAAAATCAGAAGTCCTTGATCACCCATTGCGGCGGCTGCAGGCCGGGCAGGGTTTCCATGCGGTTGAAGCGGCCGTTACCGTTGGGGTCGACCAGGTAATAGGGCTTGCCGACCTTGGGAACGACTTTGAGCATGTAGACCTGGCCGCCGGAGCGGTACTCCTCGACCGTCCCTTCGTTGGTCGACTTGATGGTCACGGTGGGCGTGTCGTCGGCGCCGGGCGGGCCATCCGGAACCGGCGTGAGTTCGGGCGGCTGTTCGGACGGCGCGGCCGCCAGGGCCGGGCCGCTCAACAACAGGGTCAATAACAGGATGGGATAGCGCATGGCGGTCTCCGAAAAATAGGGTTGCACGTGTGGACTTGGCCGCGCTGCAGGCGGACCTGCATCCGGCTTACAGATTGAGCTGTATTTCGCGTTCGGCCAGCGACGGCATGAATCCGCGTTTTTCGTAATGGCTGAAGATGGCGTCGACCACCTGATCGGGTTCATCGATGACCTGCATCAGGTCGAGGTCCTCGGCTGCGATCATGCCCTCGTTCACCAGGGTGGTCTTGAACCAGTCGAGCAGCCCGGCCCAGAACTGCGAGCCGACCAGCACGATCGGAATGCGTGGAATCTTGCCGGTTTGCACCAGCGTCAGCGCCTCGCTCAACTCGTCGAGCGTGCCGTAGCCGCCGGGCATCACCACATAGGCGGCGGCGAATTTGACGAACATGACCTTGCGCGCGAAGAAATGCTGGAAGGTCTGGCTGATGTCCTGATAGGGGTTGCCGCTCTGTTCGTGTGGCAGCTGGATGTTGAGGCCGACGCTGGGCGACTTGCCGAAATAGGCGCCCTTGTTGGCCGCTTCCATGATGCCTGGGCCGCCGCCGGAGATGACCGAGAAGCCGGCGTCGGACAACTTGCGCGCGATTTCCTCGGTGAGCATGTAATAGGCATGGTCGGGCGGAGTGCGCGCGCTGCCGAAGATGGAGACCGCAGGGCGGATCGAGGCCAAGCGTTCAGTCGCCTCGACGAACTCTGCCATAATTCCCAGCATGCGCCACGACTCGCGCGCCGAGTAGTCAATCTCGGCAGTGCGACCCGGATCGGCGGTAATCGGTAATTTATCCCCATGCATGTTTCGAGCGCCTCGTGATTGGTCTTAGTGTGAATCAAGTCAGTGTGAATGCCCCCGTATGAGCGAGCCCCAAAAAACTCTGCTGCTGGTGGACGGTTCGTCCTATCTGTATCGCGCGTTCCATGCGCTGCCCGATCTGCGCAACGCGGCGGGCGAGCCGACCAATGCGATCAAGGGCGTGCTGTCGATGTTGCGCAAGCTGCAGAAGGACTACGCGGCGGATTATATCGCCTGTGTGTTCGACGCGAAGGGCAAAACCTTTCGCGACGACCTCTACCCCGACTATAAAGCGCACCGCCCGCCGATGCCCGATGATCTGCGTTGCCAGATCGAACCGCTGCACGAACTCATCCGCGCCGAGGGTTGGCCGCTGGTGGTGATTGATGGCGTGGAGGCCGACGACGTGATCGGCACGCTGGTGGTGGAGGCCGCGCGCCACAACGTTCGCAGCATTGTTTCAACTGGCGACAAGGACATGGCGCAGCTGGTCAATGAGCACGTCACCCTGGTCAACACCATGAGCGAGGAAACGCTCGACATCCCCGGCGTCAACGCCAAGTTCGGTGTGCCGCCCGAGCGCATCATCGATTACCTCACGCTGATCGGCGACAGCGTCGACAACGTGCCCGGCGTGGCCAAGGTGGGGCCGAAAACCGCGGTGAAGTGGCTCGCCGAATTCGGCACGCTGGACAATCTGGTGGCGCATGCCGATGCGGTGAAGGGCGTGGTGGGCGAGAACCTGCGTGCCGCGCGCGACTGGCTGCCGCAGGCGCGCGTGCTGATTACCATCAAGACCGACGTGGCGCTGCCGTTCACGCTCGACGCGCTGACCCTGCAGGCGCGTGACCTGGCCGCGCAGCGTAGCTTGTTCGAACGCTTCGGGTTCCGTTCCTGGCTGCGCGAGCTGGATGCCGCAGCTACGGATGTGCCGGCCGTTCCCGAGCAGGACTGCAGCGGCGATCACCGCGCACACTACGAAACGCTCCTGACCGACGCCCAGCTGGACGACTGGATCGCGCGCCTTGCTGCCGCACCGGCGTATGCGCTCGACACCGAAACCACCGGGCTTGATCCGATGCAGGCCGAACTGGTCGGCATGTCCTTTGCCATCACGCCCGGCGAGGCCGCCTACCTGCCGCTGGCGCATTGTTACGCCGGCGCACCGGCTCAGCTGGATCGCGCCGCCACGCTGGCCAGACTGAAACTGCTGCTGGAAAACCCGGTACCCAAGATCATCGGCCAGAACCTCAAATTCGATCGCCATATCTTTGCCAATGCCGGCATCGCGCTCGGTGGCGCGATCGACGACACGCTGCTGCAGTCCTACGTGATCGAGGCGCACCAGTCGCACGAGCTGGGCAATCTGGCGATGCGTCATCTGGGCCTTGCGACCATCAGCTACGACGACGTCACCGGCAAGGGCGCCGCGCGGATCGGCTTCGAGCAGGTGGCGATTGAGCGCGCCAGCGAATACGCAGCAGAAGATGCCGACGTGACGCTGCGCGTGCGCGATGCGCTGGCGCCGCAGATCGCGGCGTCCGGCAAACTCGATTACGTCTACCGTCAGATCGAGTTGCCGGTGGCGAGCATCCTGTTTCGGATGGAGCGCACCGGTGTGCTGCTCGACAGGAATCTGCTCGCCATCCAGAGCGGCGAGCTCGGACGCAAAATGCTGGAGCTCGAACAGCGCGCCTATCAGGAAGCCGGGCAGCCGTTCAATCTCGGCTCGCCCAAGCAGATCGGCGACATCCTGTTCACCCAGAAGGGCCTGCCGGTGGTGAAGAAAACCCCTGGTGGTGCGCCTTCCACCGACGAAGAGACGCTGGAACAGCTGGCGCTCGACCATCCCATTGCGCGGGCGATTCTCGACTACCGTGGTATGGCCAAATTGAAGTCGACCTACACCGACAAGCTGCCGCAGATGATTCATCCGGTCACCGGGCGCGTCCACACCAGCTATTCGCAGGCCACCGCCGTCACCGGGCGCCTGTCCAGCTCCGAGCCGAATCTGCAGAACATTCCCGCGCGCACCGCGGAAGGCCGCCGCATCCGTGAGGCCTTCATCGCGCCACCCGGGCATCAACTGGTGTCGGCCGATTACTCGCAAATTGAACTGCGCATCATGGCTCACCTGTCGGACGACGCCGGCTTGCTGAGCGCGTTTGCCGAAGACCGAGACATTCACACCGCTACTGCCGCCGAAGTGTTCGGCGTGCCGCTCGACCAAGTGATCCCCGATCAGCGACGCATGGCCAAGGTCATCAACTTCGGCTTGATCTACGGCATGTCAGCCTTCGGTCTGGCGTCGCAGCTTAATCTGGAGCGCTCTGCCGCCCAGGCCTATATCGACCGCTATTTCGCGCGCTATCCGGGGGTGGCCGACTACATGCAGCGCACCCGCGAAGCCGCGCGCCGCCAGGGCTATGTCGAAACCGTGTTCGGCCGCCGGCTGTACCTGCCGGAAATCAACGCCAAAAACCCGCAACGCCGCCAGGGCGCCGAACGCGCCGCGATCAATGCGCCGATGCAGGGTACCGCCGCCGACCTCATCAAGCTGGCGATGATTGCCGTGCAGTGCTGGCTCGACCGCGAGAAACTGGCCAGCCGCCTGCTGCTGCAAGTGCACGACGAACTCATCCTCGAAGTGCCCGAACACGAACTCGATCGCGTGCGCGCCGAACTGCCGGCTTACATGTGCAATGTCGCCGCACTCAAAGTGCCGTTGCGGGTGGGCGTGGGGGCGGGACATAATTGGGAAGCTGCACACTAATGATGATGATTGAAGGCGCTGTTGGAGCAGCGCCTTGTCAATGGAGCCGAGATAAATGACCAAACACCCCGTTGCCCTGGCGATTGCGCTTGCCCTGTCCGTCGCCGTCGTGCTTCCCGGTTGCGACAGCACGGCCAACCTGACCGAGCAGGAGCACATCCAGCGCGCCAAGGACTTCGAGGACAAGGGCAATCTCAAGGCCAGCATCGTCGAGCTGAAAAATGCGATCCAGAAAAACCCCGACAGCCCGCAGGCGCGCTTGCTGCTGGGACAGGTTTATCTGAAGGCGGGCATGGGGGCCGAAGCGGAAAAGGAACTCAGCCAGGCCGAAAAGCTGGGGGTGAACCCGGAGTCGATCAAGCCCCAGCTCGGCGAAGCCTTGTTGCTGATGGGCGAATTCAAGCGCCTGCTCGACGAGATTCAACCCAGCGAGCAAACCTCGAAAACCAATCTGGCGCGCATTCTGCAACTGCGCGCCGACGCGATGCTCAGGCAGGGCGGCATGCTGAAGGAGGCTTGCAGCCTGTTCCAGCAATCCCTCGATACCGCCACGACCAATCCGCCGACTTATTGGGGGCTGGCGCAATGCGCGATTGCCGTGCGGGACATGCCCAAAGCCCGGCAATGGCTTGATGCCGCGCTCAAAATCAATGATCGCCAGGCGCAGACATGGGGCTATATCGGCGACTGGGAACAGCTCAGCAAGAACCAGCCCGCGGCCCTGGCGGCCTATGGCAAGGCGCTGGAGATCGAACCCAACAATCTCAAGGCGCTGCAGGACCGCGCCACGTTGAGCATTGCGATGGGGAAACTGGAGCAGGCCCGGCTGGACATTGAGAAGACCCACAAGCTTGCGCCGAAAGCGCTTGGCAGCATTTATCTGCAAGCCCTGTACGACTTCCAGCAGAAAAAACTCCCCGAAACGCGGGATGGCCTGCAGGAAGTGCTCAAGATTTCGCCCGATCACATGCCGAGCGTGCTGCTCGCAGGGACGACTGCCTATGCCATGGGGTCTTACCAGCAGTCGGAAAGCTATCTGCAGCGTTTTCTGGCGCGCTACCCCGCCCATGCGTTTGCGCGCAGGATCATGGCCGCCACCCAGATCAAGCTGAATCAGCCCGACAAGGCGCTGGAAACCCTGGCGCCGCTGATCACACTGGACACTCAGGATGCGCAGGCCCTGGCGATGGCCAGCGATGCCTATCGCGTCAAGGGAGAAAACATGAATGCGGCGGCCTTGCTCGAGCGCGCCGCGCTGATCGACCCGAATAATGTCGCCATCCAAACCCAGCTCGGAATTACCCATCTGACGACGGGCGACAGCCTGCAGGCGATTACCAAGCTGGAATCGGCCGCGGCACTGGATGCCCATCAATACAAGGCAGAAAGCCTGCTGGTTCAGACTTACCTGAGCCGCCGCGAATTCGACAAGGCGCTGCTCGCCATCGATGCGCTCGAGAAGAAGCTGCCGGGCAGCGCGATCACGCATAATCTGCGCGGTAATGCCTATCTGGGGAAACGCGATCCGGCCAATGCCCGCAAGAGTTTCGAGCAGGCGGTCAAGGCCGATCCGCGCTTTTTCCCGGCGGTGGCCAGTCTCGCTCAACTCGATCTCGCAGACAAAAAGCCCGATGTCGCCCGCAAGCGCTTCGAGCACATGCTCGAGAGCGACAAGAACAACCTGCAGGCCATGATGGCACTGGCCGCGCTGGCTGGCCTTGAAAAGCGCGATCAGGACTATGTCGGCTGGCTGGAAAAGGCTCAAAAAGCCCACCCTCAGGCCATACCTCCGCGTACAGCGCTGGTCGCCCATTTCCTCGCCAAGCGTGCGTTTCCCGACGCGCTCAAGGTGGCGAGCGAGGCCGTCAACCTCAACCCGGACAGCACCGAAGCGCTGGTCTTGCTGGGAAACACCCAGATGGCCGTGGGGGAGCGGGCCAAGGCCGTGCTTACGTTCTCCAAGCTGGCACAAAAATCGGATCATGCGCCGGATGCTTTCCTGCAGCTGGCCATGGCCCAGATTGCCAACAAGCAATACAAGGATGCCCGCATCAACCTGCAAAAGTCGCTCAAGCTCAAGGCAGATTACCTGCCGAGCCAGGAAGCCCTTATCCGTCTGGAGATGACCGAGAACAAGCCCGATGCGGCACTCCAGGTTGCCCGCACCATGCAGACGCAGCAACCGAAGTCGCCGCTGGGGTTCGACCGTGAAGGCGATCTTCAGCTTGCGCTCAATCATGTGCCCGAGGCCGTCGCAGCGTACCAGCAAGCACTTGAGAAGGGCGCGGGCGGACCCGGCTTCGTCAAGCTGTTTCGCGCCCAGGTCATCGTGCAGCCGAAAGTCGCCGAGCAAGGCCTGCAAGACTGGATTCGCAAACATCCCGGCGATGCGGCGGTGCGCGCGTTTGCCGCCGAGTTTTACATGCGCAATGGGCGCAACCGGGAGGCCATCGCCGAGTACGAAGCGGTCAACCGTCTGGTGCCCAACAAAGTCCTTCTGCTGAACAACCTGGCCAATCTGTATGCGCGTGAAAAGGACCCGCGCGCGCTGGCAACGGCCGAGCAGGCGATCAAACTGGCACCCGACAACCCGGGCGTACAGGACACGCTGGGCTGGATACTGGTGGGGCAGGGGCAGGCGTCGAAGGGGCTGGCATGGCTGAACAAGGCGTTGGCCAAAGCGCCGAAAAATCCGGCAGTTCGCTATCACCATGCCGCCGCTCTGGCGCTCACCGGAAACCCGGCGCAGGCGCGCAAGGAAATCCAGGCCTTGCTGGCAGACAAACCGCAGTTTTCCGAGCTGGCCGATGCGCAAGCCCTGCTCAAGCGGCTTTAAAGCAGCGGCCGCTGCCATGAAGCGGGATCAGGCCCGTTGCACACGCATCGACGAGGCATGAAATGGCCGAATCTGTCAGCGGGAGCACGCCGTCATGGGATTCGCAGTCGCTCGACGCCTGGACGGCTCGATATGCGTCAGGCCAGCTGATCGGCCTCAATGGCAGGCAAACCCATTACCTGGTGAAAGGCACGGGAAAGCCGGTCATTCTGTTGCACGGCTTTTTCTTCGACGGCACCCTGTGGTGTCGCAATCTTGATGCACTTGCTCAGTCATTTACCGTCTATGTGCTCGACCTGTGGGGATTTGGCTATAGCGAACGCATTACCGAGCCCAGCTATGAAGCTTATGTAGAGCAGCTCGCTGCCTTCATGCAGGCACTCGACATCGAGAAGGCCAGCCTGATTGGGCAATCCTTGGGAGGCGGCTTGGCGATTCAGTTCAGCGTGCAATTTCCGGGCAAGGTCGACAAGCTGGTGTTGGTGGATAGCGCGGGTTTGCCCAATCCGGAGCCGTTTTCTGCACGCCTGTTTAAAATCAGGGGCGTGGGCGAACGTTTGATGGCCATTCCGGGCAATGCGATACGCAGCCGAATGCTCAGGGACTTTTTCCTGTACCGGGCAGAAACGGTTTCTCCGGACCTGTTCAGGCGCCTGACCTGGTTTCAACGCATTGCAGGAACATCGGCGTCTGCTCTGGCCTTGATGCGGTGTGGCTTTGCCGACAAACTGGAAGCCGCCGTGCAACGCCTGGCTGCGCTCGACCTGCCTGTCCTGCTGGTCTGGGGTGCGCAGGACCGCGCGATTCCCCTGGCATTGGGGCAGCGCATGCATCACATGCTGCCGAGTTCCAGGCTTGCAATCATTGCGGATGCGGGACATGTCCCCAACCTGGAGCAGCCCGATGACTTCAATTCGCAGGTCGTCCCTTTTTTGCGCGGATAGCCATTCATCCGCGCCCCCCACTTAACCGGACCCGAGCATGACAGCATTCGATTACAAGCAGGCCTTTTCGAGAAACATCGGCTGGGTAACCGCTGAGGAACAGGAAAAGCTGCGGCACAAAAAGGTGGCCATCGCCGGCATGGGCGGCGTAGGCGGCAGCCATCTGATCGTTCTGGCGCGCTTGGGCATAGGCAAGTTCCATATCGCCGATCTGGACGTGTTCGAACAGGCCAACTTCAACCGCCAGTTTGGTGCGTCCATGTCGACCCTCAATGCACCCAAGGCTGCGACGATGGAAGCTGCGGTCAAGGACATCAACCCGGAAGCCGAGGTGACGACGTTCGACCATGGCGTCACGCTGGAGAACCTCGATGCTTTCCTGGACGGCGTGGATATTTATGTCGACAGCCTGGACATTTTCGCCCTGGAGATCCGGCGTGCGGTATTTGCCCGTTGTTATGCCAGAGGCATTCCAACCATTACCGCGGCGCCCATGGGTATGGGGACGGCTTTCCTGATCTTCATGCCTGGAAAAATGAGCTTCGAAGAGTATTTCTGCCTGGACGGTTATGCATTCGAGGATCAGATCATCAAGTTCGTGATCGGCGTTTCGCCGTCTGTCCAGCAGCGCCACTATCTGGTTGACCGCAGTTCGGTCAACTTTCTGAAAAAGAAAGTTCCCTCAACTGCCATGGGGATCGAATTGGCCGCAGGTGCGGCCTGCACCAATGTATTGAAGCTATTGCTGGGGCGTGGCGAAATCATCTGCGCACCCCACAGCCTGCATTTCGACGCCTACCGCAATCGGCTGCTGAAATGCTGGAGGCCGTTCGGCAATCGGCATCCCATGCAGCGATTGATGTTCTGGTACGTCAAACGCCTGCTGGCGCGCGAGGCGGCCGCAAGTACTGACAAGCCTTAACAATAATTTCCGAGCAAAAAAACGGCACCCGAAGGTGCCGTTTTAATTTTTCCACCACAAGGATGGGAAGGTTTAAGCCTTCTTGTTGCGGCGAGCCATGCCACCCATCAGAATCAGCGAACCACCCAGCAGAGCCAGGGTGCCCGGCTCCGGCACCGAGAAGGTTGCGCTGCCATCGTGGTTCGAGGTCAGGCTGAAGGTGTCGCTAACAGCATCGTAAGTGAAATCGCTCACGAAGATGTTGGTGTCGAAGCTGGCGAAGAACTGGATGTCGGTACCGGTGCCGCAGTTCGTCCAGATGTCGAAGAAGCTGTCCGAACCCAGGCAGGTCGTTCCGCCCGAGTGGATCAGGTCGTTGTAACCCGCATCAACGTTAGTGAAATCGGCTTTACCCAGCAGAATGGTGCTGACGCCGGTTGCGCCGCCGCCAGTGATTTCAACGTCCATGAAGTTGTTGAAAGTGACGCCGTCAAAGGTCACGAACATTTCCAGCAGGCCAGGGCCGTAGGTGAAAGTCGGGACACCGCTGCCCGTTACACCATTGACAATGCCGCCCAGACCGCTCACCGAGAAGCTGATCAGGTAGTTGGGGCCATAACCGTTGTTGCTGTTGGTGCCAAAGGCTTCGTTCGGATTGAAGCCGTTAACCTGATTGTTACCCAAACCTGCCAGATTGAAGCCGCCCACTGCCAGACCGCCATCCGTGCTCAGCAGGTCGCCAGCGCCGATGGCGTTGTCGTTAACCGTATCGAAAATGGTGGTGCTGGACTCGTAGGTGAAGGTAAATTCATCTTTCATCGAAGTACAGGTCGGGCAGACTTGGTCGCCTGCGGGCCCGTAGTTGGTGCCAATGTCCAGATAGAACGGATCGGCGGAAGCGCCGCCAGCAGCCAACAGAACCGACATGGCCAGAAGTGATTTTTTCATTTGGAAGACTCCTCTAAATTAAACCGGATTAAGGATGTAAACGTTGTACCCACCAACTAAAGCAACATCCGTTCCACTACTTCTAACGCTATGTAATGAAAAGGATTTTCGAATTTCGCGTTGCAAACGGTTTCGGTAATGAGTGAAAACTGTAAAATTTACCGACACTGCCTAGCACGAAGTTCTTAGCGTGTTGATGGAGTGGCTAAACCTGGGTGCTCTCAATCAAGCCAACGCTATTGCCAAGCAATAAAGCACATGCCGTGCCAGTGTTTTTGTTGCATTGAAAACAAAGATGAATTTTTATAAAGGCGACGAAGTCAGGCGGATGCTGGAGCCTTTTTGTAAAATTTTTCGACAGGCTGTATATCCAAGGAAATCGATGGCCAGCATTCTGTCAAGATTGTGCTGGAATGAACGTTAAGCCTTTACGACGCACTACATATTATTGAGGCCAGTATGAATCTCCCCCGCATCTCGTTACTGCCCACCTTCCTGCGGGAATTGTTGAGCGACCAGACCTTGCCGCGCGAGCCCGAGCCGGATGCCATCATGGAAGATGTGGATCAGGTAGCGGCGTTTTCAGAAACGGGGCGTGCTGAAAGCACCTTGGCGGCATCTTATTTGTTTCACACCGCGCGTGCTTCGCAGGCCCTCCAGGGCTGCAAGCGGGTGGTTGACCTTGGTTGCGGCCCCGCAACCCAGTTGATTCAAATTGCAACGATCAATCCCGAGATCGAGTTTATTGGCGTCGACATGTCGCAGGAGATGCTCAGGCATGCCCGCACCCACGCGGATGAAGCCGGTGTGCGCAATGTCAGCTTCATGATCGGTGACATTACGAAGCTGGATGCGTTTGAGCCGCAATCGGTGGATGGGGTCATTAGCACGGTTTCTTTGCACCACTTGCCGACGGCGGGGCATCTCGAAGGGTGTTTCCGCGAAATCCAGCGCATATTGAAGCCGGGCGGCGCGCTTTATCTGGCTGATTTCGGGCGCCTCAAGTCATTGAAATCAGTGATTTTCTTCGCCTACATGAATCGCGATCGCGATCCTCATCAACTGCTGCTGGATTACGAGCGCTCGTTGCGGGCGGCGTTTCTGCTTTCGGATTTCCAGATGCTGGCGAAAGGATTTCTGGACGGAGCGGTCAATGTGTTCAGCACGTTCAAGGTGCCGCTGCTGATTGTGCTCAAAACGCCGGACAAGGATTTGCCCGCCGAGAAGATCGCGATCCTGAACCGCATGCGCGATGGGCTGAATCCCCGTTTCAAGTACGACCTGGACGACATGCGGACGTTTTTCAAGCTCGGCGGGCTCAAGAACGACGTTTTCCATTAGTCACGGCCCGCGGGCCGGGAATACCCGCCTGATTTTCGGCCGTGGCGGCCTGTTACCCGCCTTGCGTCACGCGGTGGGTTATCCCGATCTCGTCTGTCTTGCTGAAGAAGTAAGGGTAAAGTGAACGCTCGCCTTGGGCGCTCTCGGTTTTTCCACCCAGCAGTTCAATTTGCCGGTCAACGTAATCGAGTTCTAGTCGTAGCAGGATGGCCGGGGCATTCACGCGGCTGCAGAGCCTTTCCGGCCCGAACTCGGTAAATCCCAGCATGCGTTTGTAGAACGCGGCATGGCGGGGATTCACCTCGATGACAACATCGGTGTAGCCCTGCATGACCCGACCATAAATGTAGGCAATATGGAATAGTGAGGCCAGGATGTGCTTGGAGCCGTGGGTTTGGTCAACGGCCAGCTTGGTCAATTCGCAGACTTTGCGGCCGGCCTGACGCAGGTTGTCGATTTCCTGCTTGTACAACTCCTCGACCAGGAGCCCGTTAGGCGTATCCAGCCCCAAGGTGAGTGTTCCGATCACTTTGTCGTTCTGTGACGCCATCAGGGTGATGCGCTCGGGCGATTTGTTGAAATCATTGGTTTTATAGCCGCGCCCGGCATATTTGCGTTGCACCAGCATGCTGGCTGAACTGACCCGATCGGTGGAATGTGCCAGGCGAATCTTGAATGCCTGCTCTTCAATTTTTTCGCCCGATTGATGTGCGGCACTCAGCGGTTCCGGCAGAACCAGATCCTTGAGTTGGTAGGGCGAGATGGCGACAATGGTCTTGTCCCATTCCTCTGCAGCTTTGCTGCGCTGCGTAAAGCCGGTGAAGCCTTTGGGGATGTTGACGGACATAAATTAGCCGAAAAAAGAAGAAAACATAGGAGCGCCCGTCATATCTGGTTTTCGCTTGCCGCCTCGCGCTGCATACGGGCCAGTCGGGAGGGCTCCCCCCGGTCTACCCTAAGTGTTGATCCAGCGCGCCACATCGCGCGCAAAGTAGGTCAACACACCATCCGCACCGGCACGCTTGAACGCCAGCAAAGCCTCAAGCACGCAAGCGCGCTCGTCCAACCACCCATTTTGCGCGGCTGCTTTCAACATAGCGTATTCGCCGCTCACCTGATAGGCATATGTCGGCGCGCCATAGGTTTCCTTTACACGGCGGATGATGTCGAGATAGGGCATGCCTGGCTTGATCATCACCATGTCGGCCCCCTCCTGTAAATCCAGGCCGACCTCCCACAGCGCCTCGTTGCTGTTGGCGGGATCCATCTGGTAGGTGGTTTTATTGCCTTTTCCGAGGTTGCCGGCCGAGCCGACGGCATCACGGAACGGCCCATAAAAGCTGGAAGCGTACTTGGCAGCATACGCCAGGATACGGGTGTGGATCTGGCCGGCATCTTCGAGTGCGGCACGAATGGCGGCGACGCGGCCATCCATCATGTCCGAGGGGGCGACGATATCCGCGCCCGCCCGGGCATGGACGACGGCCTGTTGGGCCAGGACGACGACGGTTTCATCGTTCATCACATAACCGTTTGCGTCGATCAGGCCGTCCTGGCCGTGGCTGGTATAGGGGTCCAGTGCCACGTCGGTGATGATGCCAAGTTCGGGGAAACGGCTTTTCAAGGCGGCGACGGTACGCGGGACCAGTCCTTCCGGGTTGAGCGCTTCTTCGGCACCCAGGGATTTCAGGTTGGCGCCGATGACTGGAAACAAGGCCAGCGCCGGGATGCCCAGTTGCACGCATTCCTCGGCAACGGGCAGCAACAAGTCGAGGGACAACCGCTCGACACCCGGCATCGAGGCCACGGCTTCGCGCTTGTTCTGGCCGTCCAGCACAAATACCGGATATATAAGGTCATTTACCGTCAGCGTGTGTTCGCGCATCAGGCGACGGGAAAAGTCATCACGCCGCATGCGGCGCATACGGGCGGCGGGAAATGCGCCAAATGGCAGGGTCACACACGTCTCCAAAAAAATGCGGGTTGATGTTGGAACTATTTCCGGGCAAGTCTGCTCAGTATCAATAGACGGTGTTTCACCGTCCCCCGCTTCTCCTCCCTGAGCGGGGTGCCTTAACGCATTAAGGCATCTTCAGCCCCGATCCTTCGTGTGATCGGGGCTTTCTTTTTGTGCGCCGGACGCGTTTTGCGCTTCTGTCGACGCAGGTTCGCCTTGCTGGGCCTGGCTAAACCAGTTCTCGAGCAATGTCGTCGCATCTTCGGCCCCCAGGCGAGACAGGCTGGAAAACAGCTGTACCGAAACATGGGGAAGGGCCGACAGCTCCTGTTTGACGCGGCGCAAAGTTAATGCGCGCTCGCCGTTGGATAGTTTGTCGGCCTTGGACAACAGGATATGCACCGGTTTGCCGGTTGGGGTGAACCAGTCAAGCATTTGCCGATCCAGCGGGGTGAGCGGGTGGCGCGCATCCATGATCAGCACCATGCCGGTCAGTGCGTCGCGTTCCTGCAGGTAGCGCGACAGCAATCCTTCCCACTTTGCCTTGACCGCGGGCGGAACTTTCGCATATCCGTAACCTGGCAGGTCGACCAGATAGGTGTCGGCGTCGACCGTGAAAAAGTTGATCAGTTGGGTCCGGCCGGGTGTTTTTGATGTGTAGGCGAGCCGGTTTATCCGCGTTAATAGATTGATTGCGCTCGACTTTCCGGCATTTGAGCGCCCGGCGAACGCGATTTCTGCGCGGCTGTAAGGCAGATCACGCAGCTGGGCGACCGAGGTGTGGAAATGAGCACGATTGAGCACAGGCTTGGCAGTCATATTAGTTGCCGCTAAACTACCCGCTTCACCAAATTTTGCAATCCCCTGGTTTTGCAAGCTTCAGGAGCTTTAGATGAAATTCTTCGCCTCACTGGTTGCCGTTTTGGCCTCCACTTCTGCTTTTGCCAACGCACCTGCTGCCGCTCCGGCAAGCAAAGGCGACCCCAAGGCGGCAGAATCCATCGTCAATCAGGTGTGTGCGGGTTGCCACTCGGTAGACGGCAACAGCGTTGCGGCTGTGAACCCCAAGCTGGCGGGGCTGAATGCCGAATACATCAACAAGCAGTTGACCGAGTTCAAATCGGGCGCGCGCAAGAACGCCATCATGTCGGGCATGGTTGCCAGCCTGACACCGCAGGACATGCTGAACCTGGCTGCTTATTTCAGCGCCCAGCAACCCAAGCCCGGCACCTCGATGGATCAGGCGCTGGCCTTGCAGGGCCAAAAAATCTTCCGCGGCGGTGTGATGGGCGCCGGCGTGCCGGCTTGCGCTTCGTGCCACGGCCCGCAGGGCAAAGGCATCCCGGCGCAGTTCCCGCGTCTGGCTGGCCAGCACAGCGATTACATCTACACGCAGTTGAATGCATTCCGCGTTGATGCGCGTGCGAACGATGCGGCCAAGATGATGCGCAACATCGCAGTCAAGATGAGCGATGCGGACATGAAGGCGGTTGCGGCTTATATTCAGGGTCTGCGTTGAACTGATTGCATTTGGCTGTGTCCATTCAAGCCTGAGTCGGTTCATAAGGGTGACGCAAGTCACCCTTTTTACTTTTGCCCTTTGGGTATTGTGCATGTAGGGTCTTGATGCCCTTTGGGTCATGTTGAACAAATGAATACCGCACCCCACTCCTTTGGCAAGTCGCTGTTCGAACTGATGAGCTCAATGCGCTTTGCCATCAGCCTGCTGTCGATCCTCGCGGTTGCATCGATCATCGGTACGGTGCTGAAACAGGCCGAGCCCTACGGCAACTATCTCATCCAGCTCGGTCCGTTCTGGTTCGAGGTGTTCGAGAAACTCGGGCTGTACGATGTTTATCACGCTGTCTGGTTCCTGCTCATCCTGACGTTTCTCGTCGCTTCGACCAGCGTGTGCATCTTCCGCAATGCGCCGAACTTTGTGCGCGAGATGAAAAGCTTTCGCGAACACGTCAGCGAGCAATCGTTGAACGCCTTCAAGCACAAGCACGAGGCCGTCACGCAACTTGCGCCGACTGCGCTTGCCGCCAGTGCGCAGCGTTACCTCGAAGGGCAGGGCTACAAGGTCAGGAATCTGGCGCGCGAGGATGGGGTGCTGCTCGCCGCCAAAGCCGGCAGCTGGAACCGTCTCGGCTACCTGCTGGCGCATTCGGCGATCGTGCTGATCTGTATCGGCGGGCTGCTGGACGGCAACATGGTATTCAAGGTGCAGCAGTTGCTTGGATACAAGAAGATCGAGACGCGCGATATTCCGCAAAGCCAGGTCCCGGCGATTTCGCGTCTGGGGCCCTCCAACCCGTCGTTCCGCGGCAGCGTGCAGATTCCCGAGGGCTCCAGCGCCGATGTGGTTTTCCTCAACGTCGCTGACGGCTATCTGGTGCAGGACCTGCCGTTCACCGTGGGTCTGAAGCAGTTCCGCATCGAGCACTACACCACCGGCCAGCCGAAAAGCTTCGAAAGCGATATCGAACTGTTCGACAAGTCCGGCAAGAAAATCAAGGAAGCCACCATCGCCGTCAACCATCCGCTGGTGTACGACGGCGTCGCGATTTACCAGGCCAGTTTCGCCGATGGCGGCACCCGCATGAGCTTGCGCGGCTGGAACCTGTTTGCGCCGACCGCTTCGTCTTTTCCGGTCGAGGGCGTCGTCCAGCAAAGCACTGCGCTCACCAGCGGCGCGGGAGAATACACCCTCGAATTCACCGACTTCCGCCCGTTCAACATCGAGAACATGGGCGGCGACATTGCGCCGGCCGGCGACGCCATGGCTGTGCTCGGCAGCAGCCCGGTCAGCAACAACAAGCACCTGCGCAATGTCGGTCCGAGCGTCCAGTTCAAGCTGCGCGATGCGCGCGGGCAGGCACGCGAGTTCAGCAACTACATGTTGCCGCTGGAGCTGAATGGCCGCTGGTACATGATGACCGGCGTGCGCGAGTCGCCCAACGAGTCCTTCCGCTATATGCGCATGCCGCTCGACGTCGAGGGCAACATCGAAAGCTTCATGCGTCTGCGCGGGGCTTTGCTGAACGCCGAACTGCGCCCGCAGATCGCCGCCCGTTTCGCCCGCCAGGCGCTGCCGCAAAATGCCTGGGGCACTGAGATCGAGGACAAGCTGACATTTAGCGCGACCCAGATGCTGGCCTTGTTCGCCGAGGGCGGCTTCCAGTCGCTGGGGCGCTTCATCGAAGAGAAAGTGCCCGCTGCCGAGCGCGACAAGGCTGCCGGCACCTACCTGCGGATTATCGAGCTGGCGGCATTCGAGGCGCTGCAGATCGCCAACAGCCAGGCCGGACTGCCCCCGCCGCCGGCCGATGAGGCCACCGGCTGGCTGGTGCGCGATTCGCTCAACAGCATCAGCGACATGTTTGTTTACGGCGCGCCGATCTATCTGCAACTCATGCAATACGATGAAGTCAAAGCCAGCGGCCTGCAGCTCACCCGCTCACCCGGCCAGAACGTGGTCTATTTCGGTTCGCTGTTGCTGACGCTCGGCGTGTTTTTCATGCTCTATGTGCGTGAGCGCCGGGTGTGGCTGCGCATCAAGCCGGGCAGCGCGCTGCTGGCGATGTCGTCGGCCAAGCAGAGCATCGATTTCGAGAAGGAGTTTGCTCAACATGCGCAAGCGCTCGACACCCTGGTCAAATAAACCGCTGTTTGTGAAGTAAGCCGGAGAAACATCATGGAACTCGCCCTCAACCAACCCGCCCCGTTGTTCAAGCGCCTGTCGTGGTTCGACTGGCTGTTTGCCGCCATCGTTGCTGCGGGCGCCCTGTTCGCCCTGTCGCGCTTTGGCGACTACATGGATATCTACGAAAAAGCCATCCTGCTGGCCGCGATCCCCTCTCTGGCGGTGTTCGGCTGGTTCTGGAAACCTTTCCGTCCGCTGTTCATCGGCGTGGGGCTCATCAGCCTGTTTGCGATCAGCCAGTATCAGGGCGATCTTGGTCGCATGGAGCAGGCGTTTTTCCTCAAATACCTGATTTCAAGCCAGGCCGCGATCATGTGGATGTGCGCGCTGTTCGGGCTGGCGACGCTGGCCTACTGGGCAGGTTTGCTGGCGCGTTCCGAATTCATGATGAAGACCGGCAGCACGCTGAGCTGGGCCGCCATCACGCTGGGTTTCGTCGGTTTGATGGTGCGCTGGTACGAGTCTTACCTGATCGGCGCCGATGTCGGCCACATCCCGGTATCCAACCTGTACGAAGTGTTCGTGCTGTTCTGCCTGATCACCGCGATGATGTACCTGTACTACGAAGCGCGTTACCAGACCCGCCAGCTCGGCGCACTGGTGCTGCTGGTGATTTCGGCGGCTGTCGGCTTCATTCTCTGGTACACCTTTGACCGCCAGGCGCACGAAATCCAGCCGCTGGTGCCTGCGCTGAAATCCTGGTGGATGAAGCTGCACGTGCCCGCCAATTTCATCGGCTACGGGGCGTTCTCGCTGTCCGCCATGCTCGGTGTCGGCTACCTGCTGGCCGAACGCGGCATCCTCGCCAGCCGCCTGCCCAAGCTCGAAGTCATCGACGACATCATGTACAAGGCGATCGCCATCGGCTTCGCCTTCTTCACCATCGCGACCATCCTCGGCGCCATGTGGGCGGCCGAAGCCTGGGGTGGTTACTGGAGCTGGGATCCGAAAGAGACCTGGGCGCTGATCGTGTGGCTGAACTACGCGGCCTGGCTGCATATCCGCCTGGTCAAGGGGCTGCGTGGTCCGATGCTGGCCTGGTGGGCGGTGATCGGTTTGTTTGTCACCACCTTTGCGTTCCTGGGCGTGAACATGTTCCTGTCGGGGCTGCATTCTTACGGTGAGCTGTAAACAGGGAGACAGGGTAGCGTCAAACGCCGGGCTGCCGCGCAAGCCAGGGCCATGAACAAGTCCCTGCTCTACCTCATCCCCCTTGCCCTCCTCGCTGCGGTTGCGGGGGGCTGGCTGGCGCAAACCCGGTACGCGCCGCAAACGCCAGCCGTCCCCACTGCGGCGCTGTGGCAGCTCGATTTCCCTGATACGCAAGGCCGATCCCAGGCGCTGTCGCAATGGCGCGGCCGGGTGCTGGTGCTGAACTTCTGGGCCAGTTGGTGTGCGCCGTGCCGCGAGGAAATACCTGACTTTGTGGCCTTGCGTGCGCAATACGCGGCCAAGGGCGTCGAATTCGTCGGCATCGCCGTTGATAACCAAGCCAACGTCGCGCAGTTCATGCAGCGCCAGGCAATCAGCTATCCCATCCTGATCGGTGAGGGGGCGGCCAACAATCTGGCGCGGCAACTGGGTAACCCGAGCGGTGCATTGCCCTATACCCTCGTGCTCGATCGCGATGGCAACATCGTGTTCAAACACCTCGGGCGGCTGCCCCGTGCAAGGCTGGAAGCAATTTTGGCCAAAATGGGTGCAGGGTGAATCCGGAACATAGATGCGATCTGGCGTCAATATCTGGACAATTCACCCTTATCTACGGCAAACTTGCAGCCATGACGACTAAACGAACCGGCCGCGTTGCGGCCAAATCGGCTTCCAGTCTGCACCCGCATGTTCTGGTTATGCACGGCCCCAATCTGAATCTGCTGGGTACCCGTGAACCCAAGCATTACGGACTCGCCACGCTCGACGATATCAATCGTGCGCTGGTGGGCCGCGGGGATGCCGCCAGTGCGTTCATCGAAACCTTCCAGCACAACCACGAAGGGGCGCTGGTCGAACGCATCCATCAGGCCAGCCGCGATCATGTCGACTTCATCGTGATCAATCCGGCGGCGTATACCCATACCAGCGTGGCGATTCGCGATGCGCTGGCGGCGGTATCCATCCCTTTCGTCGAAGTGCATCTTTCCAATATCTACGCACGCGAATCCTTCCGCCATCACTCGTATCTGTCCGACCTCGCGGTCGGTGTGGTGTCGGGGCTGGGCGCGTACGGCTACGAACTGGCGCTGGAATACGCGCTGCGTCACCTCCAAAACAGGACTCCTCATGGATCTCAGAAAACTGAAAAAGCTCATTGACCTGGTCGAAGCCTCCGGCATTGCCGAGCTGGAAATCACCGAGGGCGAAGAAAAAGTCCGCATCGCCAAAAGCATTGCGGGCGCGCCGATGATGATGGCGCATGCGCCGCAGCAAATGATGCACGCACCGGCGCCGGTGGCAGCCGCGCCTGCC
>JAGVGD010000003.1 GCA_020057245.1 Thiobacillus sp.
GCACCCGCCGCGCCCAAATAGTCGGCGCCTGCAGCCCGCCCCGGGAAACAGGGCTGCGGTAAACTGCGCGGCATGAAAATCGCCGCCTGGAACGTCAACTCACTCAAAGTCCGCCTGCCGCAACTGCTGGACTTTCTCGCCACCCGTCAGCCCGACACGGTGTGCCTGCAGGAAACCAAACTCACCGACGACAACTTCCCGCGTGCCGAGATCGAGGCGGCAGGTTATCGCGTGGTGTTCGCCGGGCAGAAAACCTATAACGGCGTCGCCATTGTCAGCCGCAGCGAAGCCAGCGACATCGTGACCGGCATTCCCGGTTTTCCCGATGAGCAGAAACGCTTCATCGCTGCCACGGTGGACGGGGTGCGGGTGGTGTGCGTGTATTGCCCCAACGGGCAAAGCCTTGACTCCGACAAGTATCCCTACAAACTCGCCTGGTTCGACGCGCTCATCGACTGGCTGAAGGACGAACTCACGCGCCACCCCAAACTCGCCCTGCTCGGCGACTACAACATCGCGCCGGACGACCGCGACGTGCACGACCCTGCAGTCTGGAAAGACTGCGTGCTGGTGTCGGAGCCCGAACGCGCCCGCTTTCAAAGCCTGCTTGCGCTGGGCCTGCAGGACAGTTTTCGCCTGTTCGAGCAGCCCGAAAAAACCTTCAGCTGGTGGGATTACCGCATGATGGGCTTCCGCCGCAACCAGGGGCTGCGCATCGACCACATCCTGCTCACCGCGCCGCTGGCGGCCGCCTGCACCTCATCGACCATCGACCGCGACATGCGCAAGCTGGAACGGCCATCGGACCACGCGCCGGTGGTGGCAGAAATCAGCCTGCCGGTTTGACTACCCGGCAGCCCCGATAGCGACGCGCCGGGCGTCGCCGCGCGCGACTTACTTGGCGGGCGCAGCTGCGGCAGGCATTTCGATCTTGGCCTTGGCCTTGATCTCGTCCATCTGCTTTTTCAGATTCTGCTGCTGCAGTCCTTCTGCCAGCTGGGGCTTGACCACTTCAAACGCGGGCGCCTCGATCGGCTTGGTGTCTTCCAGCAGAATGACGTGATAGCCATACTGCGTCTTGACCGGCGCGTCGCTGAATTGACCCTTCTGCATTTTGGCCAGGGCGGCGCCGAACTCCGGCACCATCCGGCCCGGCTCGAACCAGCCCAGGTCACCCCCATTTGCCTTGGAACCCGGATCCATCGATTTTTCCATGGCCAGTTTCTCAAAATCACCAGGCGCCTGCCTGAGTTTCGCGATGATGTCGCTGGCCTCAGCCTCGGTTGCCACCAGGATATGGCGCGCCTTGTATTCGCCCGCGCCAATACTGGCCTTGATCCGGTCGTATTCGGCTTTCAACTCCTGATCGCTGGGCTGATGGGTTTTGATGTAATCCATGACATAGGCATTGGACAAGACAGTCAGCTTGACGAGATCGAGTTGCTCGACCACTTCCTTCGATTTGTCGAGCCCCTTTTTGGTGGCCTCTTCGGCGATCAGCATCTGCATGATCAGCTGGTCGGTAATCGCCTGCCTGGCTTCGGGGCTGTCCGCCTGGCCGGCGTGACCGCTCTGCTGCAGGATCATGTCAACCCGGCTCTTGTTGATGGTCTTGCCGTTGACCGTGGCAACGACTTCGTCCTTGACCGCAGGCGTGGCGGCGTTTTCCTTGGAGTCGCAGGCGCTGAGTGTCAGGAGGGCAATCGTGCAAACCAGCAGCACGCGTGAACGCGTCGAAATCATGAAGAATCCTTGTGAAGTTGAATAATGGCAAATTGCCGGGGCCGAAAGCAGCGTGGGCGCATTCTACCCGGTGAGCGCCGCGACTACGCCGTCTGCAGCCAGCCGGGGCAGCCGCCTGGCTGACGCAGCCAGTGCAGCATCCCGGCGGCGAACTGCAGCAGCTGCAGATTGCCGCCCAAGTTGCTGAAGGCGTGGCGTGCCTCAAGGCTTCAAATCCCATTCCTTGAGTTTCTTCGCCGCCGTGCCGAACGGGCCTAACTGGTAAACCGCCGCACCGGCTGGCGAGAACGTGAACGGTTCGAACGGTTCGGCAAGCATCTTGTCGAGATATTCACGAGAGGCGACACCGGTGCTGACGTGCGGGTTGAAATGCTCACCGGAATACGTTGGAACAAAGCTCGAAACGTACTCAATGATGGCCGCGTCGTTCGCGGGGTCGTCGTGCGGGGCGGTGAACGCGCCGATGGATCCGGTATCCACCACAAACGCTTGCACCGCAGCGACGATATCGGCTTGCAGCTTGAGGATTTCCGGCGTCAGTTTCGCGGAAATCCCCGCAACGCCCAGCCCCGCGCCTGCCGGCGCATAGTAGAACTTGAACGCTTCCAGCTTCATGGCGTTCACATTGGCGCGGGCGAACACTTTGTGGGCGGCGGCATAAACCTGCTCGAGGTCTGCCGTGCGGACGAAACGCTGAATCAGCGTGATATGCGGACGGTGTGCGGCATCCAGCGCGAAACCTTGTGGGTTGACCTTGAGCAGCCGGGCGTTGTTGGCTTCAGCATGGCGCAGCATCGTAGCGTCCGGCTCAAGCAGGATGTCGATGGCGGTGACCGGGTTTTGCGCGATGGGGTAGACCTGTTTCCAGTCGGATTTCATGCTGACAACCGTCCACCCTGCCTGCTTCGCCTGCTCATCCAGTGCGGGCGGAAAGGCGCCGAGTTTGACATCCGGCAAGCCGCGCGCCGGACCGTAGGCAAACTCGCGTGCTGCGTCATCGTGCAGCACCAGCAATTCGAAACGCGCGCCGCGGCCGCCCTGGGCGTATTCCAGCATTTCCTTGTCGCCGCGCGAATTGCCGAAGGCGGCGATAGGACGGCGGCCGATGTGCTGATTGATGCCGACGGGTTTGTCGCCCTTGTCGTCGTTGAAATTCAGTTCCGGCAGGCGGACGAGAACAGGCTTGCCGTCGCGCATTTCAAATTTTGTTTTGACGCTGCTGCCGATTACCTGCTCCGGCGGGATGCCATACACCTGCTCGGTCCACGGGCGCATGAACTCGATGCCGCCGCCGGAGACGATGTAGGTCTTGAAGCCGTTCGCGCGCAGATAGGCGAGCACTTCGAGCATCGGCTGATAGGTCATGTCAACGAAGCGCTTGCCAGTCTTGGGATGTTTCGCGGTCGCGATCCAGTCCTTGACGATCTGCTCGAATTCCTCGGTGGTATTGCCCGTGTGCGTGGCCATGAAGAGTTCCAGAATCGCGTGGTCGCCGCCGGCAAGCGCTGTTTTCACATCGCCCTTGAGCAGTGACGCGAACGGTTCTTTGCTTTTCCATTCTGGATGCTGGGCGCTAAGTGCCTTCACACGATCAAGCGCAAAGTACAGTTGCACGGGCACCGGCTGCTCGCCCCACAGCGTGCCGTCGTTGTCGAAGGTGGCGATGCGCTCGGGCACCGGCACGAAGTCCGGTGAACCGGGTTGGGTAATCTTCTCGACGAAGGCCGTAATGGACTGCTTGGCTTTGCCGTCGTTCCATGAAGGGAGCAGGTCAGCGGCCCGCGTGATGGTGGCTGTAAAAAACAGTACGCAAGCGCACATGGCGGCCAGGTAGCTTTGTCTGCGCAGGGTTTTCATGGTTGCGGTTCTCAAAAAAAAGCCGCACCCGGTTGGAACGGGTGCGGCTCAGTTAGTGGATGCTGCGTTTCATTGAGCGAACGTCATTTGCCGCCGCTGTGTGACATCTCTTCGATCTGCTTCTGCATCTTCGTCAGGTTGAACGAACCCGCCGTCTGGCTGGGCGGATAGTCCTTGAAGGTCATGAGGAACTTGCCGACCATCTCGGTGACGGGAACGATGACGAAAATACGGTCGATGTACCAGTCGTAGTAGGTGTTCGCGTTGTGCTGGGCTTTCTCGAACGGATCGCGGCGCAGGTTGAAGATCAGCGGAGCGCGCAGTTCGACGAAGGGCTCGAGCCACAAGGCCAGCTTCTCGGCCCGGTTTTCCAGGAAGATGATCTTCCAGTCTTGATAACGTGCAGCGACGATCTCGCCGATGTCATTCACATAGATGAACTCCTTGCGCGGCGACTCCTTGGTCTTGCCGGAGAGGTAATCAAGCTGGTTGTAGCCATCAAGGTGGTTTTTGTAAGTGCGGCCATTGAGATCCACGCCCTTGAGGAGCTTGTCCTTGATGTCCGGCGCGCCGGCGGCGGCGGCAAAGGTGGGCAGCCAGTCTTCGTGCGCCGCGATGCCGTTGAGCGTCGTGCCGGCCGGGAAATGACCGGGCCAGCGCACGAATGCAGACACGCGGTAGGCGCCTTCCCAGTTGGTGTTTTTCTCACTCCGGAAGGGCGTGGTGCCGGCATCAGGCCAGGAATTGTAGTGCGGGCCGTTGTCGGTCGAATACTGCACGATGGTGTCGTTGGTGAGGCCGAGATCGTCGATCAGCTTGAGCAATTCGCCCACGTGCATGTCGTGTTCAACCATGCCGTCGCTGTATTCGTCCTGCCCGGAGATGCCGCGATGCTCCGCCTTCACATGGGTACGGAAGTGCATGCGGGTACCGTTCCACCAGACGTAGAACGGTTTGCCGGCCTTGGCTTGCGCGGTGATGAACGCCTTCGCAGCGGCGACGGTTTCGTCATCAATCGTCTCCATGCGCTTCTTGGTCAGCGGCCCGGTGTCCTCTATCTTCTGGCCACCCTTGCCGTCAGCCCAGGTGTGGAGGACGCCGCGCGGGCCATATTTCTTGCGGAATTCCGGGTTCTTCGGATAGTCCAGGTTCTCCGGTTCCTCTTGGGCGTTCAAATGATAGAGATTGCCGAGAAACTCATCGAAGCCATGCATCGTGGGCAAATGCTCGTCACGATCGCCCTGGTGGTTCTTGCCGAACTGACCGGTGGCGTAGCCTTGGGCTTTGAGAACCGTGGCCATGGTGACGTCGGTCTTCTGCCAGCCTTCCTTGGCGCCGGGCAGCCCGACCTTGGTCATGCCGTTGCGCACCGGGACGGAGCCGCCAATGAAGGCAGAACGACCCGCCGTGCAGCTCTGCTGCGCGTAGTAATCGGTGAAGCCGACACCTTCCTTGGCAATGCGATCGATGTTCGGCGTCTGGTAGCCCATCATGCCGTGACTGTTGTGGCTGATGTTCTGGATGCCGATGTCGTCGCCCCAGATGACCAGGATGTTGGGTTTTTTGTCTGGCGCGGCCTGCGCCTGCGATAGCCCGATAACAGGCATCAGCAACAACGACACCAGCATCAGACTTGAGATGAATCCACGCTTCATTGAGCAGCTCCTTGATGATTAACTAACAGACGATGGGAACGGCGAACGCCAGGGTAAGTGATGCGGCCGGACAGGGCACTTCAAAACTATTCTGAGTGTAGGGGGATCCCGTGACAGGTCAACATACATTTGGCATTCGGGCGGATGAAAGCTCGAAATACGCGCGCGTATCAGCATCAATGTGCCGCCGCCACCTGCCCCTTCAATTCCAGCAAGCCGCGGTCGCCGGGAATCCGTTTCAGCGCCTGCCCGAGCACCGTCTGGGCTTCGCGCGTCTGGCCGGCGCTGTGCAAGGCCACCACATACACGTAGCTGTATTGGGCATTGTCCGGTTCCAGTCTGGCCGCCTGTTTGAGCGAGGCCAGCGCGGCGCCCGTGCGCTTCGCGCGCACCTGCAGCAGCCCCAGGCTGAAGTGCAGCGCAGCGGCAGAGGGCTGGCGCATGAGCCCGGCACGCAGGGTCTGTTCGGCTTCGGGGTCGCGCTGCATCTGGCGCTGCAGATCGGCCAGATTCACATAGGTGGGAATCCAGTCGGCGTCGAGCTTGATCGCCGTCAGGTAGGCCGCTTCGCTGGCAGAAAACTCGCCGCGCGCGACGTGGAAATTGCCGAGGTTGACCTGCCCTTCCGGAGTGTCGGCATTCTGTTTTTGCGCTGCCAGAAACTCGGCGCTGGCGCGTTCCATGTCGGCGCGCTGCTCCGGCGTCATCTGTTCTAGCGGTACGCCTGCGAACTGGCCCGCCGCTTCGATGCGCAGCGCACGCACATCATCGTGCAGCAGCGGCGCGGCAAGCTGCCAGCGTTGTTCCAGCGGCAATTCGATGAGCCCGGCCAGTGCACCACTGCGCACTTGCGGGTCGGGATCATTAAGCGCGCGCGCCAGCGCCTGCACCGACTGCGGCGACAGCCAGGCGCCGAGTTCTTCTGCAACCGTGGCGCGCACCACGGCCGGCTGCAGCGGGTCGTCCAGCAGCGCCAGCAGTCCGGCTTCGGCATTGGGCGCACGTTTGCGCGCAGCGGCGAGCGCTGGGGCAAAGGTCTGGAAACCGTGGGCATCGCGCCCGAGCCAGCCGCGCACGGCCGCGGCCGCCCAGGCGGCGGACTTCTCGGCATGACAGGCGGTACAGGCGTTGGGCGTGCCGAGGCTGACCGACTGGTCGGGGCGCGGTACGCGGAAACTGTGGTCGCGCCGCACATCGACGCCCATGTAGGTTTGGGTCGGCATGTGACAGGCCAGACAATCCGATCCCGCGCTGCCGGTTTTGTGGCGGTGATGCGCGGGTGCGGTGTATTTGACCGCGGCATGGCACTGCATGCAGACCTCGCTGCCTTTTGCCCGCAGCTTCAGCGTATGCGGGTTGTGGCAGTCACTGCAGGTCACCCCCTGGTGGAACATTTTGCTCTGTTTGAAGGAAGCGTATTCGTACACCTCGTCCCGAATCTGTCCGTCGACGTGATACAGGCCGCTTTGCAGGGCGGCGGGCGCATGGGTGTCCATCAGCGGACGGCCATGCACGAAGTCTTCGGACAACTGGCTGCGCCGCGAATGGCAGCGGGCGCAGGTTTCGATTTCCTTCTGTGTGGTGCGCCCTGCGCTACGCTTTGCATTGCCGCTGGCCGGGTCGATGGTCCAGTGCACATTGCGGCGCTCGTCGAACTGCACGGCCAGGCCCTTGTTCGGGATGGCGTCCCGGCCGTCGCCGCGCTTAGCCCAGGCCAGATGATTCGAGCCCGGGCCATGGCAGGCCTCGCACGACACATTGATGTCGGTCCACGTGGTGTGAAAGCGCTGCGTGCTGGCGTCATAGTTTTTGCGCAGGTCGGTCGAGTGGCACTCGGCGCACATGTGGTTCCAGTTCTGCGTACGCCGGGTCCAGTGCAGCACGTCCTTGTGGTCCACCTTTTCACCCGGATACAGATGGAACCAGCGCTGGCCGCCCGCTTCCCTGGCCCGGCTGTCCCAAGCGATCGACAGCGCCTGCAACTTGCCGCCGGGCAGTTCGATCAGGTATTGCTGCAAGGGGCTGACACCGAAGGCATAGCGAATCTGGAAATCCGCCAGCTTGCCGTCGGGTCCGTCGGTGTTGACGAAAAAACTGCCGTCGCGCTTGAAAAACGTGGAGGTCACGCCCGCGTAGTTGAAGCGCGCCTGATTGAAATCGCCGAGCACGGTTTGGTCGCTGACAGCCTGCATCGCCAGATCGTGATGCGAGCCTTTCCAGTCGCGGCTTGCAGCAGCGTGGCAACTGATACAGGCTTTGCCGCCGACAAAGCGTGCATGCTGCACGCTCGCTGTTGCGGGCGACTCGACGGTTACGGTTTCGGACAGCTTCCACGATGCCAGCAGCAAGCCCAATGCAACCAGCGCAAGCACGGCCCAGCCCCAGCGCGGCATGCGGCGGGGTGAAGCCTGGGTTCCATTAGCAGGATCAGGACGGGATTGGGAAGCAGGTTTTTTCATCGGATGCCCGACTGGCGAATTGAACGGGATAGAGGCGCCGAGTTTAGCGGACTCGATTCAAGCTTACGACCCGGTCGCGATGTGTGATCTGCAACACAGCGCATGAGCCTGGCATGCAAACAAACAGGCGCCCCCTTTTGCAAGGAGACGCCTGCAATAAACGCATCAGCGTGCGCTCAGAATTTCATGGCCGCGTAGAGCAGGACCGCATTGTTGCCAAAGTTGATATTGCCGTTGAAGCCCGATTCGCTCACGTCAACATCAGTCTGGGTGTAAAGGTAGGACATACCCATACCCAGGTTGCGCGTGAACATGTAATCGGTGCTGATCGTGAAGACCGTGATGCTGCCGTCGACATTGCCGATATCGGCCTGCATGCCCAGCAACATCGACGAAACCTTCCAGCGCGGCTGGATGTACCAGTCAGCCGACACGCCGATCAGCGGCAGCGGCACGGTGGTCGATGCGCTGACCGTTCCGCCGGCAAGCCCGGGACCCGTGACGCTGAAGTCGAAGTTGCCGCCGTAGAAACCCAGCTCACCGGCAAACTCCCATGCAGCGCTTTTGTAGAACGAGTAGCGGTAGTCGATCAGGAAGAAGTCGACCTGTGTCTCGGCGCTCACGGTGGAGCCGGCCGGGATCACCTGATCCTCGATCGTGATGTCACGGCTGGAGGTGCGGCTGCCGTCGCGCTCGACGCCAAAGTACAACGCATCGATACGATTTCGCTCACTGATGCGCCACGTGCCCGACACCATGAAGCTCGTCAGGTTCTCGCTCAAGCCATTGCCCTCGAGATTGATGTCGGTGCCCCGGCTCGCGGTGCCATCCAGTCGCACGCTGCTATCGAATTGATTGACGATCCCTCCGAGATTGAGGCTGAACGTATCTTCGCCCCCCTTGATGAAATCATCCGCCAGCGCGGGCTGCGCCGAGAAAATTGACGTGGCCGCAAGGGCCAGCGCAATGGAACAGGCTTGATTGTGTTTATTCATCATGTCTCCTTTTCAATTGGAATCTAAGAACAGTATCGACCAAGGACTGCGCTGCGTAAAGGCTTGCCACCCATTCTGTGTTCGAATCAGGCCGGCTCGCGCGCAAGCAGCGTCTCGATATCCTGCCGGAAGTAGCGCGTCAGCACGGTCTGCAATTCCTGGTGCGAATAGTCTTCGCCACGCGTGGTCAGCGCTTCGTGCAGTGGCCGCGCAATCGCCGCAAAGGCATCGAGCAGTTGCGGGTCGAAATGGGTGCCGCGGTCGCGCGAGAGAATTTCCATCGAGGCGTCGAAGCTCAGCGGCGCCTTGTAGGGGCGGTGCGAAGTCAGCGCATCGAACACGTCGGCAATGGCGAAAATGCGCGCGACGATGGGGATTTCCCCGGCCTTGTGGTGGCTGTCGTAGCCGCCGCCATCGAATTTCTCATGGTGGCCGCCCACTACCGCCTCGGCGTCGGAGAGCCAGCTGGCACGCCGAACGATATCGAGGCCGTGCGCTACGTGCTGCTTCATCTGGGCGTACTCCACCTCATCCAGCTTGCCGGGTTTGAGCAGAATATGATCGGGAATACCGATCTTGCCGACGTCATGCAGGAACGCGCCCTTGATCAGCGCCTGCATGGTCTTCAAATCAACCCCGACTGCCTCGGCCAGATGCACCGAGTAGAGCGTGACCCGGTAGTTGTGCGCGTCGGTATCGGCGTCGCGCTTGGCAATGGCACTGCCGAGCACGCTCAGCATTTCGAGATTGGCATCGCGCAGGCTGGCGGACAACTCGATCACCCGGCGCATCAGGCGCTGGATGACGGGATACAGGATCGCTGCAGTGAGCAGCACCGCGATGAAGGCAAACAGGACGGCGCGCACCAGACGGCGATCGAATTCCGCCAGATAGGCGGCGCTCGGTGCGTACAGTGCGGCGACCCGGCCGAGCACACGCTTGTCGGCCGTCTCGAGCGGCACCTGCAGGAAGTAGACCCGGGCGCCGTCGATCTGCACCGGACGCGTTTCCTCGCCCTGGCGACCCGTCGCCACAGACTGCGACGCAAGCCGGTTCAGCTCGGCTGCATGCCCGGCATAGTCGGGATGTTCAACGCGCGCAACCGCGACACCGCCGGCATCGAAAATCGTGGCGGCGACCAGCCCGCCATCGCGCGGCATCGAATGGCCGCGAACAAAGCGGTCCAGCCGCGCCTGCACCGCGCCATTTGTCTCAGACCCGGGCGCATCGAGCACATCGCCCGCTACAGCGACGAATTCAGCCGCGCGTTGCTCCGCCAGTTCCACTGCCGCCCGATGCAATTGCTGGCGCTCGACCCAATACACCGTCGCCGCGGCCAGCCCGGCAAGCAGTAGCGCGGTCAAGCCGATGCGAAGAATCAGCAGTTTGTGGAGGGGCCAGTACTGAGGGGACGGGATGGAATCCATCGTGAAATCGCTCGAAGGGGGAGTCGGGGTGAACATGCCGTCACGTCATGGGCCCGCGCTGGCTGCACAGACACGCCGGCCCCGGCGCCGCGCGCCCGGAAACTGCCACCCTGCCGGGGCAAAGCGGATGTTCAGCGCCCCATGTTGCGGTTGTAAGCCGCGATGACCCGATTGATGAGGTCCGGGTCGCGCGAGGTTGCGCCATCGGTCTTGAATTCCACCCGCACGCTGCCATCGGCCTGGGTGCGCACGTTGGCCGTCACGGTGATGCCGTCGCGGGTGCCGCTCACCACGCCCGCCGCGCGATCCGCTCGTGCAACGGTCACGCCCTGATCGGCCAATGCGGCTTGCGCGGCGCCCCACGAGCGGTCGAAACTGCTGACCGGCGTCGTCGAATAGGTGCCGGGCGCGGTCTGGTAGTAGGTACAGCCGCCGAGCAGCGCAGCAGCCAGCGCGAGGGAGGCGATGCGCACGTTCATGGATTCACCTTTTTCCAGCTGTCATCCGGATTGAATTGGCTCATGGCGCGTGCGGTGGCGCCGGTTTTGGGTCCCAGGTCCTTTTCATACAGCACGCCGTCATGGCTGACGATAAAACTCATGACGCCGCTGTCGCCATATTTGACGGGCCATGCCACCAAGGCGAACCCGCCGGACAGGCGGTTCTTGATGCGGTAGTCGTAGGCGCCGCCGGGCGCCTCGCCGCCTTGCGCGGTCAGGATACGGTAGTGGTAACCGTAGTAACCGCGACCACTGGGTTCACCGTCGCCGAACAAGGGGCCCAGAGGGCTCTCGGCCTCGCCATCCAGCGCCGCCCAGTAGAGTCCATCCTGCTTGCCGGGGGTGCTGATGAGCTTTTGCGCGTATTCGAGGACGCCATCGCCGTTGCGATCTTTGCGGGCGTATTCCTTTTGCGCATCGTAGTAGGCAAACGTCGCCTGCATCGCAGCGAGTTCGTTGCGGCCGATGCGGCGGGTCCGGATCTCGTCCGCAGCCGCGCGCGCATCGAAGCGCCATACCCCGTTTTTCTCGACCATCGGAATCGGTAGCACCCATTCCTGCGCGCCGACTGCAAGATGGGCCGTATGCGCCGGATCGATCACGATTTTGTGCGCGGTCGCCCAGCCTCCCAGAAAGGCATCGATATCGCGACGACCCAGCGCCTCGGTTGGAATGAACGTCCTCCAGTCATGCCCCAGTATCTTGCGTAGCGCATCCTCATCGATCTGCACAACCGCGTCGACCAGCGCAGTCGCCGCCGCATCGGGAGTAGGAAAAGCCTGTTGAGCTGCCACTGCAAGCGGTGCGAGCAGGGCCGCGCCCGTCAGCGCCGCACCCAGCAATCCATTCAAATTCATACGCATTTTCTTGATCACCATATTCGTTCCTCCCCCGCCTTAACGTCTACGTCCGCCGCCGCCCGAGCGTGCGCCGCCACCCGAGCGCGCGCCCCCGCCACTCATGGAGCGACTGCCGCCACCGTAACTTGCGGCCGACTGGCGGCTCGAGCTGCCGCGGTTGATACTGTCCCGGCTCTGACCGGCGTTGCCCGCACCCTTGAACGCGTTATCGCTGCCCCAGTTCGACGACGCATTGGAGCGGTTGGCCTGGCTGCGTTCCATGTTTTGCGCTTGGGCACGGTCCTGGCTGCGATCCATCTGCCCACGGTCGGCCTGTCCGCGATCGAACTGGCTGCGATCCGCGTCTCGCGCAGCCTGATTGGCGCGATCACGGGTTTGCGGGTCGTTGCGCAACTGGTCGCGCCCGGCAGCCGGATCGATTCCACGATCCTTCATCGTGGCCTGCGCCTTGTCGCGGCTGGCGTCGCGCTGGGTGTCGCGTCCCCGATAGTCGTTCCGGTTGTCGGCGCCTGCAGCCTTGCGGTCGTGCTGTTGCCGCGTCTTCTCGTCGCGGTAGGGCACGCCCTTGCGGTTGGCTGCATTGTGATTCCAGTTGGCGTTCCCGCTCACATTGTTGAGTTTGTTGTTGACGTTGATGTTGTTGTAGCGGTTGACGTTGATATTGATATCGCCACGTCCCCAGTTGCAGCCCCCCCACAGGCCGTTGTGGATGCCGACAATGGCCGCCCCCCAAATGACGCCGCCCACGAAGGCTGCGCCCGGGTGGTAACCCGGATAGTAATAAGGCGGGGGCGCCCAGTAGTAAGGCGGATAAGCGGGATACCACCAGGCGCCGTACACCACTGTCGGCTGGTAAACCGGCACGTAAACTTTCTCCGGCTGCGCTGGCTCGATGATGATTGCCGTCTGGCCGTTGTCTGTCTGCGTGCTGACTTTCTGCTGCTCGGTGGTTTTAAGATTGCCGGCCTCCTGCGCTTTCTTGCGCATGAACTGCACCCGGTCCATCACCTGTGCCGGATCGGCCAGGAAAGCATCGCCGAGGCGCTGCACATCCGCAGGCTTCTCGCCCATCATGGCGAGCACTTGCGGAAACGCCGCCAGCGACTGCACGCTCGGATCCCATTTTTTGGACTGCACCGCCGTCACCGCCGCATCGCCTTCCATTTTCGGATTCGCTTTCGACCATTTCGCCGCCTCGGCCACGTCTGCCGGGTAGGTCGACGCCATCAGCACCTGCGCCAGCAGCGAATCGGGATACAAGGCGATGGGGGCCAGCATCTGGTCCAGCTCCTCGGTGCTGAAGGTGGGCGCAGCAGCACTTGCGCTGCTTGCCGCGCTTTCCGCCGCGTGGGCCGACGGCAGCGCGCACGCAAACACAATGCCGGCCAGGCAGGACAAAAACCGCCTCGCGACCCGGCTCGATGGTCTGTACGAAAAACTCGGGAAGGTCATATTCAGTCTCCGTCTATAAAGCGACTGCGCTTCAGGTCAGCGCAGGGTGTCACACTGAGGTTTCAGTTCAGTTTGTTATCTTCGTCCAAAGCAAGCAGCCGACACTCCGCAAACTCAGTTCAGCGCATCGTCGCGATAGTACTTGGTTCCCTTGGCAGTCAGTTCCAGTGCAAGGCCATCATCGGTGAACTGGTAGAGCCAGACGCCCGGTGCAACCACCAGCGCGCCTGTGGCGGAGGCGCCGTCCTCCCCCAGTTTGGCTGACACATTGGTCTGTGCGCCGAACTCCCAACCTGAATTGACGAAATTGTCGAATGCCTTCTGGGTGTCGAACACCCAGACCAGCCGAAACGTTTTGATGCCGACGCCAAGGCCCGCCTGGACTTCGACCATCTTCATGAAGACTTCCTTGCGGGTCTTGTTGTTGACCGCCAGCCCCGCGCCGCTACCCCCGCCGGCAAACAGGATTTTCACGCCGAAATTGCTGAATGTGGCGTAACCGGCTGCCCGCTCGATCTGCTTGCGCGATGCGGGCGCCAGTTTGTAGAGCGTGGTCAGTGTTTCACTCGAAGCCTTGCGCACGCTGGCGCGCGCTTCGTCCTTGCTGGCGGCAAGCGTGCTGTTCACCGTCGCAAGACCGAGCAAGGCAACGAACACAGCGGAGATCAAGGGCATAAAACGTGCGGGGATCATGGTGTGCGCCTCGGTGCGGGAAAGGGAAAGGAAATTCGAGCCTACTCCAGATATTCCACAGGGAAAAGAGGGTTTAGGCTGCCCACTGGGCAGGACCGCGGACGTGTCAAGCAGCTCCGGCCGCGGCTGGAGCCGCATGTTCGCGACAGATGCGCCGCACTTCGGGACTGCTCAGCTTTTCCTGCATCAGTCCGCAAAAGTAACTGCGCGGCCCGAGCCGCTGGTTGTGGCGACAGGTCGAGCACACGCCGAAGCTGCGCTTTCCGCTCTGCGACTGCACCTGCGTCAGCACCTGCCGCAACACGACCATTGCCGAGGTCACGCGCGCCGGACTGGCGGTTCGCACCGCTTCGCGCCAAGCGCCGGCTGAATTCAGGGTGTTCAACAGGGCGCCGCCCGCTTCGGTCAGCACCAGGCGCACGACCCGGCCATCCTGCGGGTCGGCATAGCGCGACAGCAGGCGGCGGCGCGCCAGCACCAGAATAGTCTGCGACACGGTGCCCTTGGTCAGCCCCAGATAATCGGTGATCGCCAGCGGCGTATTGCTGAAGCGATTGGCCTGATTGAGATAAAACAGCACATGCAGATGAACCGGCTGCAGGCCCTGCACGGCGCCCGCCTGGCGCAACCCCGCACGCGTCAGCAAAGACAGACGCTCGACCAGATCAAACAGGGTGAGCGCCTGGCTTTTCACTGCGGATTACAGCCGGATCGCACCGCCACCCTGGGCTGCAACCAGCGCGGCCAGCTTGGCATAGAGCGGCGTGCCGTCCTTGGTATCGACCCAGTCGCCGTTCTGCGGTTTGAAATGAAAGCCGCCTGAACGTGCGGCCACCCAGATTTCGCGGGCCACACCATGGCGGTTGATGATGAGCTTGCTGCCATCCTCGAACTCGACCTCGAGTATGCCGTCGGCGGGGGTTTCGAAATCGAGATCGGCTGCTTCCAGCGCCTGCTCGATGTGAGCCAGCGTTGCGCCGGCGGCCCGGTTGAAGTCGGCCTCGCTTGATTCAATAGGTGTCATGGGGTCCCGTGCTAACATTTCGCGCATGAAATTGCGCACCATATATATAGTGTCCCTGCTGCTGTGCGGACTGGGTTTGACCGCCTGCGGCATCAAGGGCCCCCTGTATCTTCCCGAAAATCCCCCCGCACCGCAACGGACTTCCAATTGAATACCCTGCACAGACTCGACGGCCAGCTTCATCTCGAAGGCGTGGCGCTCAACGAACTCGCCGAACGTTTCGGTACGCCGCTTTACGTCTATTCCCGGCAGGCGCTTGAATCCGCTTACCAGGCCTATGCCGAGGCGTTTGCCGACACTCCACATCTGGTCTGCTACGCCGTCAAGGCCAATTCCAGTCTGGCCATCCTCAATCTGTTCGCGCGCCTGGGCGCCGGCTTCGACATCGTCTCCGGCGGCGAACTGGCACGCGTGCTGGCTGCCGGCGGTGACCCGGCCAAAGTGGTTTTCTCCGGCGTCGGCAAAACGGCAAGCGAAATGCGCGCCGCCCTGCAGGCCGGCATTCTCTGTTTCAACGTCGAATCGGTCAGCGAGCTGCACCGGCTCAACCAGGTCGCCGGCGAAATGGGCCAGCACGCGCCGGTTTCGTTCCGGGTCAATCCGGACGTCGATCCAAAAACGCACCCGTACATCTCGACCGGCCTCAAAGAAAACAAATTCGGCGTGCCCATCGGTGACGCGCCCGCGCTGTACCGGCTGGCCGCCAGCCTGCCCAACCTCGCCATCACCGGCATCGACTGCCACATCGGCTCCCAACTGACCGACCTGTCGCCGCTGGCCGATGCGGCCGACCGCGTGCTGGCGCTGGTCGATACGCTGGCAACCGAGGGCATCATGCTGCATCACATTGATCTGGGCGGCGGCGTCGGCATCCGCTACCGCGACGAAATTCCACCCGACCTCGCCTCCTACGGCCGCGTGCTGGCTGCACGCTTCAAGGGCCGCCGCGAAAAACTGCTGCTGGAACCGGGTCGCTCGCTGGTCGGCAACGCCGGCCTGTTGCTGACCCGGGTCGAATACCTGAAACCAGGCGAGGACAAAAACTTCGCCATCGTCGATGCGGCGATGAACGACCTGATGCGCCCGGCGTTGTACGAGGCGTATCACGGCATCGTCGCCGTCAGCGAGCGCGACACGCCGGCCAAGCGCTACGACGTAGTCGGCCCGATCTGCGAAACCGGCGACTTTCTTGGCTTTGCGCGCGACCTGGCGATCGAGGAAGGCGACCTGCTGGCACTGCTTTCGGCGGGTGCATACGGCATGAGCATGGCGTCAAACTACAATTCACGGCCTCGCGCAGCAGAAATCCTGATTGACAAGAATGAAATTCACCTCATTCGCGAACGCGAAACGCAAACCAGCATGATGGCTGGAGAGCGGCTCCCTGATTGACTTAACGAACAACCGGGTGGTGGATAAAGTCGTCCATTATTGGTATCGACTCGCTACGTTTTGTTTGATCGCTACATTTTTCAGCGAATTATTTTTGCCCCTCTCTACCTATTCATTGAACCGCCGAAAAAACTCACTAGAATGAGGCTCACCAAGCGGAGCCTCGGTATCGCCCGTAACACGCGGGTTTCGGGCAAGTTGGCCTGTCGGTACCACGCTTTGGAAGTGCAATTTCTGACTGCACGTGGCTTCAAGCTGTAGTAGTTAAGTGATGTGTTCAACTTCTAAGGAGTGACAAATGGCAACAGTAAAAAAACCCGCCGCCAAACCGGCGGTCAAGAAGGCAGCCCCCGCTGCCAAACCCGCAGTTAAAAAGGCCGCTGCCAAACCGGCAGTCAAAAAAGCAGTAGCCAAGCCCGCCGCTAAAAAAGCGGCAGCCAAGCCCGCTGCCAAAAAGCCCGTCGCCAAGGCCGCAGTCAAGAAAGTCGCAGCCAAGCCCGTCGCTAAAAAAGCAGTAGCCAA
>JAGVGD010000139.1 GCA_020057245.1 Thiobacillus sp.
CATGCCGGCGCGGCAGGCTTGCCTCGTCGCGGCCGTGCTGGCCGCCGCTGCCTACACCCTGCTGGCCGGATTTCAGGTGCCTGCGCAGCGCACCCTGTTCATGCTCGCGGCACTGGCACTGGCATTCTGGGGGCGGCGCGAACCGCGGCCCTTTTCGGCGCTGGTGTGGGCGCTGTTCATCGTGTTGCTGATCGATCCATGGGCCGTGCTGTCAGCCGGATTCTGGCTGTCGTTTGGCGCCATGGCGGTGATTTTGTGGGTGAGCTTCGGCCGCGTGGCGATGCCCGACAAGCTGCGCGGCTGGATCACCGTGCAGGCGGCGCTGGCACTGGCACTGGCCCCCGCCCTGTTGCTGCTGTTCCAGCAGGTGTCGCTGATCTCGCCGCTGGCCAATGCCATTGCCATCCCGGTCGTCAGCTGGCTGGTCACCCCGTTGGCCTTGCTGGGCGTGATCGCCCCGCCGCTGTGGCATGCGGCGGCATGGCTGATGGACGGGCTGGGACATAGCCTGCTGTGGGCCAGCGACCTGCCTTGGGCTGTTGCCGTGCGGCCTGCGCCCGATGCCTGGGCCACCCTGCTGGCCCTCATCGGCACCGTGTGGCTTTTGCTGCCGCGCGGGTTTCCGTTGCGGACGCTGGGCGCATTTCTGTGGCTGCCGCTGGCGTTTCCCCCGCAGGCAAGCCTCGCGCCCAACAGTTTTGAAGCCGACGTGATCGACGTCGGCCAAGGCACCGCCATCCTGATCCGCACCGCCCGCCACACCCTGCTGTACGACACCGGCCCCGCCTTTGCCGACAGCGACGCCGGCGAACGCATTATCGTGCCCTACCTGCGCGCCACGGGCGTCGGCGCACTGTCCGGCATGATCGTCTCGCACGACGACAACGACCACAGCGGCGGCCTGCAATCCGTGTTGCGCGACTTGCCCACCGGCTGGCTGCGGCATGGCCTGCCCGCCAGCAGCCCGCTGTTGAGTGGCGCACCCGCCCCCCGCCATTGCCAGCGCGGCCAGCACTGGCAATGGGACGGCGTGAAGTTTGAAATTTTGAACCCGCCCGCTACGGCCTATGCCGAATCCGGCCGTCGCGACAACGACTACAGTTGCGTGCTGAAAGTCAGTGTCGGAGGAAAAAGCCTGCTGATCACCGGCGATGGCGAACGACGCGCCGAACTTGAACTGCTGGAGCAGGCCGCAGCCGAATCCGGTATCGATATTGCCGCCACCGTGCTGGTGGCCGGCCATCACGGCAGCCGCACCTCGTCCATGGCGGAATTCGTCGAACAGGTGCGACCGCAAATCGGCGTTTTCACCCTAGGCTACCGTAACCGCTTCGGGCATCCGCACCCCCAGGTCGTCGCACGATTCCATGAGCAGGAAGCCCGGATTCTGCGCAGTGACCGCAGCGGCCTCATCAAGCTGAGATTTAGCGAGGGGAATGTAGTGACATCAGAATATCGTCCATCGCACCGCCGCTATTGGCAAGGTAACACGCCATGAAGTGCTGGTTTAACTTGAGGGGAGTCGTGCCTTGGCGCCTGGCAGCACACGATTAATAACAGCTGCCGGCCGGATTGCCCGCAAAACGATGATGGACGAAATGGAGACAGCTACCGTCTTGGTTTATACGTCTGTGCCACACAAAATTCAGGATAGGCTCCTGACCCGGGTCTCTCGTTTTCTGGCTCATTTTTTTAGACTGCCCTGATCTTAACTTGCCACATAATTTCCTCTAGGCGACGCACAAAATCCAAAGCATCACACAAAGAAGAATCCGCAAGCCGACCCCGCAACTCTCCGCGCACGCGGCCAAGTTCCACCACGTCAGCCGCCCGTGCCTGGGCAATTGCCACGAATGACTCAGGCGTATTGGCCAGCCAGTCGGTAAGGCCCGCCGCGCTCAACAATGATGCGCCGACCCGTCCGGCATGGTGTTTGCCCGCCAGCGACAACACCGGCACCCCCATCCACAAGGCCTCGCAGGTAGTCGTGGTGCCGTTGTAAGGAAAGGTGTCCAGCGCGATATCCACTCTGGCATACAGTGCAAGATGCTCCTGACGTGTACGGGTGTGTCCCAACAGATCCACTCGCTCGGCGCCAATTCCCAGTGCCTGCAAGTCAGCACTCAAGCGTTCCCTTACCGTGGTATCCGTCAGCGCGGGGCATTTCAGCAGCAGGTGCGAGCCGGGCACCTGCTTGAGAACCTCTGACCATAGTTGCAACACGCCCGGATTTATCTTGCTGAAATTGTTGAACGAGCCGAAGGTGACATGACCGCTTGCCAATGCAGGCAGCGGCGCCACCTCGGGCGCGTTCGGATCCGGCTGATAACACAGGAAACAACCGTCAAGGCGCAGCAACTTCTCGCTGTAAAGGCGCTCCTCGCCCACGGGATCGGCAATCCCGTCGGTGATCCGGTAATCGATGGTGTGCAACCCGGTCGTATTGGGATACCCCATCCAGGTCACCTGGACCGGCGCAGGCTTGGCCGCGAAAACGCCCAATCGGTTATTGCCGGTATGGCCCGAGAGATCGACCAGAATGTCTATGCGATCCTCACGAATCAGGCGCGCAGCATCCGCATCCGACAGCTTGTCGATGTCCCGCCACATATCCACCCCCGCCTTGATCCGCCGCGTAGTCTCGTCCGGCATGGGCAGGTTTGAATAGCAGCAGACCTCGAACCGTCTGCGGTCATGATGCCTCAGCACCGGCTCAATGAACGAGGCCACCGAATGCTCCCTGAAATCCGGGGACAGGTAGCCGACCCTGAGGCGCCGCTGCGGTTCGTCCTCGACCTTCAGCGCCTCCAAGCGCGGTATTCTGGCCTCCACGATCCTGCCACCCTCCAGATGCTCCTCGAACACCGTAGTTACATCCACATCCGGCAGATAATTCAATAGCATCAGTAAATTCGAGCGGGCTTGTAGCTCTCCAGGCGAAACCGCCAGGCATTGTCGATAACAGCGTTCGGCCTGCTCGAAAGCACCTTGGTCTACATAAGCGCTGCCGAGGCTGTTCAGGCACATTGACAAACGTGGATTGATCTTCAAGGCCGCTTCGTAAGCCGCGATGGCATCCTGGGTTCGTCCCATCGCCTGATAGACTGAACCCAGATTGTTGTGTATTTCCGCCTTGCGCGGCCAAATCGAAACGATCTCGTTCAATACCTGTGCCGCAGCCGGCCAGTCATAAAGCGAAATATATGCATGCGCCAAGGCATCCATGGCCTCACTATAGTTCGGGAGTAATTCGGTCGCCCGCTTGAACGACTGGCAGGCTTCCGCAAACTTATTCTGGCTGCGCAACGCAATGCCCAAATTGAAGTGAGCAACCGCCAGTTTCGGATCAAGCACCAACGCCTGTCGGCAATAATCCTCCGCCTGCACGCTATCGCCACGCAACCCCGCGATCACACCGCACATCAGCCGCGCATCGGCATCCAGACGATCCGCCTGGCAAAGCCCCTGGTAGAGCGTCCACGCTTCCTCATGTCGTCCAGCCTGAAAACTCGCCAATGCCTTCTTTTTCTTGCTACGCAATAAAACGTTCTGCTTGCCCATGTACTCCTCCACCAACCAGCTTGCCAGGCGCACCTTTGATGCCGGGCATAAAAAAACCGGGGACAAGTCCCCGGCTTCAACCTGAATCAAACAAGCACGCTGATCAGAACGCCACAGTAAAACCTGCCGTCATCAAGTCGATATTGATGTCATCCAGATCAAAGCGTTCCCACTCGGCGCGCAGTTTAAAGTTATCCACCAGCGCATAGCTCACACCGACCCCGTAATAAGGTTGATAAGCATCATCACCGGTGCGTTGAGTAAGTGCCGATCCAACTTTTACATCTGCTGTCTGAAGAACATAGGCCGCACCCAGCTTACCCATCACCGAGAAGTTCTCGGTTACGGGATAAGTACCCACGGCAGCCAGCATCCAAGCAGTGCTTACTAGATCCGTGTGAACCAATCCGATAGATGTTGTGCTATTTGCAGACATGTCATTCAAGTTGGCATAACCGCCTTCAGCACCCAAATATTTGTTGAACTGATAGCCCGTGTAAACCTTCCAGCCTTCTGTCTGATTGTTGGCAGTAGTAGACGACGTCACACCCTGCGCGGCAAAACCTTCATCCAGGCTGGACTCAACATCCTGATACTGGGATTGACCAAATCCAAAGCCAGCATACCAACCATCGAAATTAATGCCCGCCCAGTCCCCGTCACCATACTCTTCCAGCGCAACAGGTCCCGGATCCAGCACCCAACCCATTGTCAGACCGAACACGTTTTGATGCATGCCGATCTCCACACAATCGACGATGTTCTGTCCGCAGGCCGACTGGCTATTGGCGGCAGCGTACATATAAGAGCCGCTCACCTCGAGAGTCTCGTTAGGCCTGTAGGTAAATCCAACCGAGTAGTGTCTTTCAACTGTGGCAGGCGCCAACATATTGAATGTCACTTGATTATCCGGGATTGGGCTTTTGCCATAATTATAGCCGGCACGTACTTGCAAGCGGTTGTTCACGCCATATTGAACGCCCAACTTGTAGACCGTCATGTTATCCCAGCCAAAGCCCATACCCAGATCACGTCCCAGACAGTAGGGGTTGGCAGCACTAGGACACGCAACGCCAAAGTCCATGGCAGGAATACCCGACTTGGGTCCAAATCCATCCGGATCAGCGCCTGGGCCAGGATTTCCAACCGAGGCGATATCCGCATAGTTGATGCGCAGCACGTCTGCCGCAACCACCAGATTTTTGACCGGCTTGATGGCGAAACCAATACCGTAACTTTCCGGAATGTCGAAACCACCCTGCTCGGCAAACAAACTCGAGTATTTGTCGAACTTGGTCATATACGTCCTGGAGGCATAAGTCAGACCGACGGTCAGTTTGTCGTCCATGAACTCGCCCAGCCAGCCCAGTTTGATGCCTGCGCCATAACTGTAATCAAAACCGTTGTTGGTCAGATAGTTGGCATCAGAAAGAATGGGGAAAGCCTTAAAGGTATCGATACCATAAGCGCGGAATCGGGTCTCGGCCAAGACCAGCGACACACCCAGCGCATGATTTTCATTGACTTTATAGGCAACCGTGAGCGGAATCAGCAATTGCATCATGTCAATGCCTATTCGGAGATCCGCAGGGGTCGCAGGGACGCCCAAGCCGGGGAACAGGTTATTGGGATAATTGGTATTCATACCGCCATTTCCAACCACCGCCATACTGATATGCAGTTCCTCACTCAGCCCCATGCTGAAACCCATTTCCGGAACCAGGAAATACTTCGAGTCGCTTTCAACATTGGCATTGAAAAAACCAAAGGTCGGGCTGGTAGCGAAAGGTGCATCGTAGTCATGCGCGCTTCGCTCGGGGTTAAACACGGCAAAGCCCATGTCACCGCGCATGCCAGTATTGACGGCGTTGGCCGGATTGGCTGCGGTAGAGAGTGAATCACGGCCGTAGGCGATACCAACGCCGCCCATGCCTTGGGAGCGGATACCGAAGCCCGGCAGGAAATAACCGTTGGTGGCATGGGCCGGAAACGTGACCATGCAGGCTGCGGCCAAGGCCGCGTATTTCAGTGCAAAACGCATAAACTCCTCCTTAATTAATTTAATTTGTTGTAACCAGAGAAACGGAGGGAGTTCTTCCCTTTTATATGTAATTTATAAACAACCGCAGAATTTTACCGAAGCATGTAACTTTCGACCAAATCCTCCCGCAAGATTATGTGCCCGTTGCGAATTTGCTACAGACGTCCATGACGTCCATGCAGAATTGCCCGCCACACACGCAAAAAAACGGCGGGCTTCCCCGCCGTGTCGTTCACTTCGGGACAGCCACAGCCGCATTCAAACCATCTGCCGACGGTGCCGTGCAGCCATCGCGCCGACCAAACCCAGGCCGGCCAGCATCATGGCGTAGGTTTCCGGTTCGGGCACCGTGGCTACATAGAGGGAATGCCCATCCGGATTGACGTAGTCGAGGATGCGCATGCCATCGGCACGCAACACATAGGCATAGCCAGCATAAGCATTGCTATGCCACGTTGCGCCCGCCGTACCCGCGTCGACGATCGTCACATCCCATACTTGAGTGGTCTCGCCGGTGGTCTGGTTGACATCGGTGCGCATTTTTCTCGATCCGTCCGGGTTGAACGAGTCCGCCGACACCCACACGCCCGAGGGCAGCACGCCCGCGCCTAGGAAGGAGACATCGTTCTGGTAAGCGGGATCGAGCGTGCCGCCCTCCCCCGGAACGACCGACGTGGGGTCGGTATTGTTGCCCACTGCGTGGCCTTCGAAACTCTGCACATCCCCCCCTGCGGTGGTGACATTGACAGAATAGTCGCCATAGCTGCGCATGACGAAATTTTCCACCAACTGGGTCGATGAAAAGACCTCGCTCCCGCCCAGGTCAAAATAAACGTCCATGGCGAAATCGAAGGTGACCTGCCCGGCCATTTCAGACACGCCACCAGGATCGGGGCTCAGCACCGAGCCGCACCAGCCTTGTGCGTCGGAAACGGTATAGGGTTTGAAGTTGATCTTTGTATCGAAGCTCTGGTCAGGGTTGACGCCGGTCGTGTCGCGATATTCAAATAAATCGTATTTCCCGAATGACATGTCTTCCTTGGCAATGTAATAGTTGCCAGCAGTGTCGATGTTCATGTTGCTGAAGGTGCTGTCAGCCGGCGTGGTGTACGCCCATTTGTAGAAGTTGACCCCGCCGTCCATGTTGGCATTGCTGAAATTGGGCGAATTGATCAAATCTCCCACCACATTGCTGCCTGGATCCGGGGTCAGATAGTCGGGGGCCGTGGTGACCACGTGCTGGATCTGGCCGATGCTGCTGGCATCGAAGCCCGCGCCGACCTGGAAGTCGTTGGCGCCGACGCCGGTGGGTCCGGTGTAGCCCCAGTCGTCGAAGATGATGGTGCCTGTCGATCCCTGATAGGTTGCGGCATCGATGGTGGTGGTAAACGTGGCAGCGATGACTGGGCTGCTGCATAGCGCGGCCGCCAGAAGTGTCAGCTTGTGTTTCATGTCGAGTCCCCCTTTATCGTCATAAAAAAAACGGCGGGTTACCCCGCCGTTTTTTAAAACCTATCCAGCCAAACCGCAGCCAGAAGCGCGAATCGACCCGGAACAATCTCCGAATCCATCGCACTCAGGCTATCAGCTTGCGTTGCGGCGACGCACTGCGAAACCAACCAGACCCAGACCAGCCAGCATCATGCCGTAGGTCGAAGCCTCGGGCACTGCTGTAGCCATGTTGAAGTTGGCGCTGAAACCGGGGAACGGGCCGTCAACCATGCCCAAGCCCAGAATAGCATCCGGAGCAACAGCTACGCCGTTGTAGATAGCGCTGAAGTTGGTCGAGGTGTAGGTTGTAACGCCGCCAACAGTAGACACGTTCCAGATGTTGAACACGTCGATGCCGGATGTTGCGCCCCAAGCGAAGTTGATGTTGCCGCCAACCTGGCCTGCACCGACGGTGAAGGTCATATCGCCAACGCCAGCGCCAAGAGCGCCGTCGCCGTTAACGTTCACGGTGTGGGTGCCGGCGCCGTACAGGGTGCCGCCCGAAGCCGTCCACTGCAGACCGAAGAACGGCGTGGTGGAAGCAACGTTCCAGGTGCCGGCAACGGTGTCAATGAAGCCGGTCAGCGTGGGGGCTGCTGCGCCGCCAACAAAAGCACCGGTGGGGTCGAACATTTGGAAGTTGCTGGTATTCAGCAGGGCGTCCGGAGCAGCCTGTGCGCTCATCGCAGCGGTAGCCAGTGCAGCAGCCAGCAGAGTTTTGGTGAATGTCATTTTGTAAATCTCCTCATGTAGATTAAATATCGATCGACTAAACAACTACATTTTGTTGTTACCCACCCGGGCGGAAAGCTGGGTTCCGATTAATTCCCTTCGCGGCGCTATACATTAAGCAATGGCAATGCCAATCTAATTAAACATTCACTAATACTCTTTGTTTATCAATGCAATAAATGTTTACAGGCGCTGACTGCCTGCCCTTAAATAGTGCCCACACGCACAAAAGTGTAAATTTTTCCGACAACATTTTGGCAGTGAATTAGCCCGAACCCGATGCCGGTACCGGTGAGCCGTTTGTACTACGCACCAACAAATCTTTTTTACCAGACAGATCAATTGTTTAAAGCAATGCCCCAGCATGATCGTCGCGTGTAAAGTTTATCGACAACTGGATCTTGATAAGAATAATTTATCCATAGATAAATTTAACCCGACTTATTTGGTTGATCTGTTCATAGATTAATGCCTTGACAACGAAATGTGATGGCGCGCACGCCGTCATTCATGCTTGCCGTAATCGACACAAATGTCTTTGTAGCGGGCCTGCGCTCTGAAGGGGGCATCCAGGATGGATTTACGCGACGCGTTGCGGGGCAAGATCGAACCGTTGTTCGGTAACGCCTTTATGGCTTGAATACGAAAACTTGCTGGGGCGCCCCGTTTGGAGCGATGCAACAACCAGTGAAGAACGGCTACAGGTGCCAGCTGCTTTGGCAAAGCTTGGGCGCTGGGTAAACATCTACTACGGTTGGCGCCCGAATTTGCCCGATGAGCCAGACAACCACCCCATTGAATTGGCCATGGCTGACGGAGCGGCGGCGATTATTTCCCACAATGTTCGCGCCATTCGCCGCGGCGAGTTGTTCCTGAACGGGTTGCGGGTACCCACGCCCACAAGACTATTTGGAGAGAACATCAATAACCCACCGAGGTTTGTTTGTTATTGATCCGAAACCTGGCGCGGTTTTCCACCTATGTCTGGCGCAGTCAGCTCAAATGTTTGTTTCAAGTTATGGGTTTCGGATCAACAACGGTTCGCTTGCCCAACAACACTGCGGATCGCCTCAAGTCGCTGGCCCGGAGCCGTGGCTTGAGCATGAACAAGCTGGTGGAGGATATGAGCGCCTAGGCATTGGCAGCCTGGATACCGAAAACCGGTTCCGCACGCTGGCAGCATAAGGGGATGTGCAGCAGGCGCGGGGATACTGGATCGGCTGGATGCCGGTGAATAGCGATCAGGTATGCCTTTGCATTTCATTGCACATGGCAAACCAGGGTAGTTATGGAAGCCCTGAACAAGTCCTTCGACAGGACGAACGGGCTGAATTAATCAGCGATTCCTTAAGTCTTACGATTCAATACGCGTTCTGATCGCGCCAGACAACCGCCAGGGTCTTGCCGATGATCATGAGGTCGAACACCAGCGACCAGTTGCGCATGTAGTCGATGTCGTATTGCACGCGGGCGCGCATTTTGTCGAGGGTTTCGGTTTCGCCGCGCAGGCCGTTGACCTGCGCCCAACCGGTGATGCCAGGCTTGACCTTGTGGCGCAGCATGTAGCCCTTGATCAGCTTGCGGTATTGCTCGTTGTGGGAGACGGCGTGGGGGCGCGGGCCAACGACGCTCATGCGGCCTTGCAGCACGTTGATGAACTGCGGCAGTTCGTCGAGCGAGGTGCGGCGGATGAAGCTGCCGAAACGGGTGATGCGCGGGTCTTCGCGGCCAGCCTGCTGAATGACGCTGCCTTCGTCATGGGCGCGCATGGAGCGAAACTTGTAGATGAGGATTTCGTGGCCGTCCAGGCCGTAGCGGCGCTGCTTGAAGATGATGGGACCGGGCGAGGACAATTTGACGCCCACGGCCAGAGCGATCAGCAGCGGCCAAATCAGCAGCAGGATGAGGCTGGCGATAACCAGGTCGCTGAGCCGCTTGCCAATGCCGGAAACGCCAAGGGTGGGCGTTTCGGTGAGCGCGACGACGGGCATGCCGTGGATGTGATCGACCCGCGCCTGGATCAGGTCGGAGACAAAAATGTCCGGCACGAAATAGACCGAGGTGGTGGTATCGCGCAGCGCGTCGAGCAGGCCCAGGGTGCGCGGCTGGGCGGCCATGGGCAGGGTGATGTAGACGAGATCGATGCCGTTGCGGTTGACGTATTCGGGGATGGCGACGAGTTTGCCGAGCAGCTTGGCGGGGTCGGTCAGTTCGGTTCGGTCGAGCGTGCGGTCGTCGAAAAACCCGACGACATCGACGCCCAGCGCGCTGTCGTTGGCAAAGCGACCACGCAATTCGGTGCCCAGGTTGCCTGCCCCAACGATGATGGCGCGGCGGCGGCCGCCTTCGAGCAGGAGCAGGCGCGGCAACAGCTTGCGGGTGATGCGGTGCGCGGCGTACATGGCGATGGGGGTGGCCAGCATCCACGCCATCACCAGGTTGGGCGGGAAGAAATCGAGATACCCGGTGGAATAGCCGAACAGCAGGATCAACCCCGACAGGAAAAACCAGGGCATGACGGATTCATTCCAGAAGGCACGCAGGGTTACCTCGGGCCATTTGCCTGGAAAGGTCAGGGTAAACACAATGAGCGCCAGAATCGGATACGGCCCCTTGAAGGGCTCGTCGAAATACAGTGCACACGCAATCAGCACCAGCACGGCCACAAACGGGTCGAGCAGGATTTTGGTCAGGGAAACAACGGAAAGTTGCTGCCTGAACAGCCACTGGTTGTGGTTTGTCATGACGCGATGTGTATCGTAAACAATGCAGTTTTCCTGATCGGCCCTTAAAAAGGCACTTGGTCTGTTCTTCCTCCGCCACGGGCCGAAAGGCTGTGGGCTGGACACATTATCCCGTAAAACTAGCACATTCAGACTACCGCACTTTTAATTGCAACCCTGCCCGGGCAGACCGCCCCCAAGCACGCTGCCATGCGGTGCATGCATGACACAGCCCCGTGAGCCGCCATGCTATGCTGAGCGCCATTTTGGAGGAGATGGCGTGACCAAAATCCTGTTGTTGATTGCGATTGGTTTTGTGGTGTGGGCCCTGTTTCGCAGTTACCTGCGCTCGCTCGGCAAGCCGCCAGTGGCGACGCGCGAATCGGTGGTCGAGGACATGGTGAAATGCGCCCATTGCGGGGTCAATCTGCCCCGCAGCGAGGCTATATATAGTGGCGGCGAGCTTTTTTGCTCGCCCGAACACCAGAAACTCGGCAAGAAATGAACCCTGCGGCTGCGTCCTTGCCGCGTCTGGCCACCCAAGGCTATTTCGCGTCGCACTGGCGCAGCCTCGACTACTTCAATCTGTATCGCCTGACCCTGGCGATGGCGCTGGTATTTACCGGCGTGCTGTTCGGAGCCTCTGAAATGTTCTCCGAAGGCGCGGGCGAACGCTTCCAGGCCTATGCCTATGCCTACCTGGTCGCCGCCGCGCTGTTTGTGCTGGGCATCCGCGCGCGCTGGCCTGGGTTTCAGGTTCAGCTCACGGCGCACATCGTCACCGACATCATTTTCACCGTGCTGCTGATGGGCACCAGTTCACGCCTGGCGGACGGCATGGGCTTGCTGCTGGTGGTGTCGATCGCATCGGGCGGGCTGGTCGGCAGCGGCCGCCTCACCCTGCTCTACGCGTCCATCGCTTCGATTGCCCTGCTGCTGCAGCACGGTCTCAGCATTCTGGGCCACAGCCCAACCAACAGTTCGTATTTCCAGATCGGCCTGCTCTGCACGGGCTATTTCGCCATCGGCTGGCTGGCGCACACGCTGACGCAACGCGCCTTGCGCTCTGAAACCCTGGCGCAGCAGCAAGCCGAAGAACTGGCGCTGCTGAATCGCATCAATGCGCTGGCGATCGAGAATTCTCCCGACGGCCTGCTGGCCGTCAGCCGCGACGGCATCGTGCGCCATGCCAGCCCGCGTGCGCTGGCACTGCTTGGGGTGACGGCGCCGGTGGTGCCGGGTC
>JAGVGD010000117.1 GCA_020057245.1 Thiobacillus sp.
AGCCCGTCGCCAAGGCCGCAGTCAAGAAAGTCGCAGCCAAGCCCGTCGCTAAAAAAGCAGTAGCCAAACCCGCTGCCAAAAAGCCCGTCGCCAAGGCCGTCGTCAAGAAAGTCGCAGCCAAGCCTGCAGCACCCAAGGCTGTAGCCAAACCCGCCGTGAAAAAGCCGGTCGCGAAGAAAGCCGCTCCTGTGGCCAAACCCGCCCCAGCTCCTGCCGCCGCACCGGCGCCAGCTGCACCGGTAATCAAGCCTTTCGGGCTCTGACAGATCGGGTACGACCCAATCTGAAACGGGGGCCTGGCCCCCGTTTTTTTATGCGTATGCCTACCAGCGGGGATCACGTCCGCTTCAAGGTTTTTGTTTCCGCGCGGAACTGATAAGGTGCAGAGCCATCGTATATCACTGTTCTGTCTGTGGAATCCCCCCATGCGCGCCCTGTTCATCCTGCTGTTCGTTCCGCTTCTCGCTTTTGCCCAGGCCGGCGCGCCCCCCTTCATTCCGGTCAACATGATGAAGGTCACCGCCTCGCCGATGTCCAGCACGGTCAACGCCGTAGGTGCACTGATCGCCGAGGACAGCGTGGTGCTGCGTCCGGAAATCGACGGCCGCATCGAAACGCTGCTGTTCAAGGAAGGCCAGCCGGTGAAAAAGGGTGCGGTGCTGGTGGTGCTCGATTCTGCCGAACAGCGCGCGCGCGTGGCAGCCGCCCAGGCCGACATGAAGCTGGCGCAAAGCCGCTACAAGCGCAACGAAGAACTGCTGGCGCAGAACTTCATCTCGAAACAGGCGCTCGACGAGGCACGCGCCAACCTCGACATCCTGCGCGCGCGTCTGCAGCAGGAACAGGTGGCGCTCGACAAGACCCGGATCCGCGCGCCCTTCAATGCGGTGGCCGGCTTGCGCAACGTCAGTCCCGGCGCCTACGTCAACAAGGGCGACGATCTGGTGCGGCTGGATGCGCTCGGCAACCTGAAACTCGAAGTGCCGGTGCCGGAAACCTATCTGCCGCTGGTGCGCATCGGTCTGCCGATCACGCTGACCATCGATGCCCTGCCCGGACAGACGTTCAGCGGCAAGGTGCATGCCATTGACCCGGTGGTCGATCCGGCCAGCCGCAACGTGCGGGTGCGCGCGCGCATCGCCAACCCGAACGGGCAGCTCAAACCCGGCATGTTCGCCCGCGCCACCGCCAATCTGGGCGGCAAGACCAGCGCGATCCTGCTGCCCGAGCAGGTGATCGTGCCGCGACCGGACGGCAACTACGTATTTCTGGCGGTGAACGGCAAGGCGGAACTGCGCAAGGTCACGCTCGGCAAACGCGAGCCGGGCCGGGTCGAGATCGTCTCCGGCGTGGCGGTCGGCGACACCGTCGTGCTCGACGGCCAGATCAAGCTGCGCCCCGGTGTTCCAGTCGTCACGCTGGAACAGGCGGCGCAAATGATGAAGAAAATGCAGGCCGGCAAGCCGCGCTGATCAGGCCACACCTGAATAAAGACTGAGCCATGATCCTTTCCGACCTCTCCATCCGCCGCCCGGTGCTGGCCACCGTGATGAGCCTGCTGATCATGCTGATCGGGCTTATTGCTTTTGATCGCCTGCCGGTACGCGAATACCCCAACATCGACGCGCCGGTGGTATCGGTGCGCACGGTCTACCCCGGCGCCTCAGCCGAGGTGATGGAAAGCCAGATCACTAAGCCGCTGGAGGATTCGCTGTCGGGCATCGAGGGCATCCGCACCATCAAGTCGGTCAGCCGCGAGGAAGTCAGCCAGATCACAGTGGAATTCGTGCAGTCGCGCGACCCCGAAGCCGCAGCCAACGACGCCCGCGACCGCGTGGCACGGGTGCGCGGCCAGTTGCCGAACGAGGCGGAAGACCCGGTGGTCGCCAAGATCGAGGCCGACGCCCAGGCCATCATCTGGCTGGCGTTTTCCAGCGACCGCCAGTCGCCACTGGAAATCACCGATTACGCCGACCGCGTGGTCGCCGACCAGCTGAAAACCCTGCCCGGCGTCGCCTCGGTCATCATCGGCGGCGAACGCCGCTACGCCATGCGGGTGTGGCTCGACCCCGACCGCATGGCGGCGCTGGGGGTAACGGTGCAGGACGTTGAAACGGCACTGCGCAGCCAGAACACCGAACTGCCCTCAGGCCGGATCGAAGGCCAGATGCGCGAATTTTCAGTGCTGGCCGAAACTGACCTGAAAAGCCCAGCCGAATTCGAGCGGGTCATCATCCGCGACAGCGGCGGCGCGCTGGTGCGGCTGGCCGACATCGGCCGCGCCGAAGTCGGCGCCGAGGATGAGCGCAACATCGTGCGCGTCAACGGCCGCGCAGCGGTAGGCCTGGGCATCGTCAAGCAGTCGACCGCCAACACGCTGGAAGTCGCGCGCGCGGTGAAAGCCAAACTGCCACGCCTGCAGGGCGCGCTGCCGCCGGGGATGCAGATCAAGGTCGGCTTCGACAGCTCGATCTTCATCGAAAAATCGATCGATGCCGTATACAAAACCATGATCGAAGCCATGGTGCTGGTGGTCGGCGTCATTTTCCTGTTCCTGCGCAACTGGCGCGCCACGCTGATTCCCTTCGTCACCATCCCGGTGTCGCTGATCGGCGCCTTCATCTTTCTCTACGCGATGGGCTTCACCATCAACGTGCTGACCCTGCTCGGGCTGGTGCTCGCCATTGGCCTCGTCGTGGACGATGCCATCGTGATGCTGGAAAACATCTACCGCCATATCGAGGAAGGCATGCCGCCCTACGAGGCGGCGCTCAAAGGCGCCAAGGAAATCGGCTTCGCGGTGGTGGCGATGACGCTGACGCTGGCCGCCGTGTTCGCCCCGCTGGCCTTCGCCGAGGGCAACACCGGCAAGCTGTTCACCGAATTCGCCCTCACTGTGGCAGCGGCGGTGCTGGTGTCCGGCTTTGTCGCGCTGACGCTGACGCCGATGATGGCGAGCCGCATCCTGCGCCATGAAACCCGCCACAACGCCCTGTTCAATTTCGGCGAACGCGTGCTGCACGGCCTGAACAGCGCCTATACCCGCGGCCTGACCCGCGTGGTGAAGCATCCGCTGATCGTCGCGCTGGTGTTCGTACTGGTGGCGGGCGCCGCCTACGGCCTGTTGAAATCGCTTAAATCTGAACTGGCGCCGACCGAGGATCGCGGCTTTTTCATCGGCTTCATGCTGGCACCCGAAGGTTCCACCCTGCAGTACACCGACGGCTATGCGCGCCAGCTCGAAGGCCTGTATCAAGGCGTGCCCGAGGTGAATACCGCTTTCGTCGTGGTCGCCCCCGGCCTCGAACGTCCCAACCCGGTGAACAGCTCGCTCTCCTTCGTGATGCTGAAGCCGTGGGAGGAACGCACGCGCAGCCAGATGGACATCACCGCCGCCCTCGGCCCACAGATGTTCATGGGCATGCCTGGCGTGCTGGCCTTCCCGATCAATCCGCCTTCGCTCGGCCAGAGTTTCCGCAACCCGCCGCTGCAGTTCGTGGTGCAGGCGCCGAGCTATGCCGAACTCAACACGGCTGTCGAGGCGCTGATGGCCAAGGTGCGCGAGTACCCCGGTCTCGCCAATCCCGACAGCGACCTCAAGCTCAACAAGCCGCAGCTCAAGGTCGCCATCAACCGCGACAAGGCGGCGCAAATGGGCGTCGGCGTCGACACCATCGGCCGCACCCTGGAAACCCTGCTCGGCGGTCGCGAAGTCACCCGCTACAAGCAGGACGGCGAGCAATACAACGTCGTCGTCCAGCTCGATCCCGCCGTGCGCGCCACCCCACAGGACCTGACCGCGCTCTACGTGCGCGGCGAAGGCGGCAACCTGACCGCGCTGTCCAACCTGGTCGCCGTCACCGAAACCGTCGCGCCGAAAGAACTCAACCACTTCGACCGCCAGCGTGCCGCCATCATCTCGGCCAACATCGCCCCCGGCTACACCCTGGGCGAGGCACTCGCCTTCATGGACCAGGCCGCCAAGGACACGCTGCCGCCCAGCACGCGCACCGCGCTCGACGGCCAGTCGCGCGAATTCGGCGAGTCCGGCCAGACGCTGGCGATCACCTTCGCGCTGGCGCTGGTCATCATCTATCTGGTGCTCGCCGCGCAGTTCGAGAGCTTCGTCGCCCCCTTCATCATCCTGCTCACCGTGCCACTCGCCGCCACCGGCGCGCTGCTGGCGCTGAAACTCACCGGCGCCACGCTCAATGTATATAGCCAGATCGGGCTGGTAATGCTGGTCGGCCTGATCACCAAGCACGGCATCCTGATCGTCGAGTTCGCCAACCAGTTGCGCGCGCGTGGCAAAACCAAGGTCGAAGCGGTGATCGAGGCGGCCAGCCTGCGCCTGCGGCCCATCCTGATGACCACTGCGGCGATGGTGCTGGGTGCGGTGCCACTGGCGCTCGCCACCGGTGCCGGGGCGGAATCACGCTCGCCGATCGGCTGGGTCATCGTCGGCGGTCTGCTGCTCGGCACCTTGTTGACGCTGTTCGTGATTCCGGTCGCCTACACCCTGCTGACGCGCAACCCGGCTGCCCGCGCCGCGGCCCCGGTACCCGCCCCCCAGCAATAGAAATGATGAATTCGCCACTTGCCCTGACGAGGCTTCGTCAAGGCAAGTGCGCGGCGCATTCATCAGGCTGTCAAACCCCCCTGATTTAATGCGCTTTTCAAGCGATTTCGCGCAATCAGGAGGCTGGCATGGACACTGCATATACCTTGGCATACCCAACGCAAGGAGCAGACAACATGATTGAACTCAACCAGGGCGGTTCACTGGACGTCACCCTGAAAGAAGATGCCCAAGGCCGCGACAGCGTGATCCTGGCGCTCGCATCGCAGCAGGGCTGCGAACTCAGCCTGACGCCGCATCAGGCCCGCGTGCTGGCGACCGAACTCATCATGGCCGTCAACCGCGCCGAAGTGCGCAACAACCTCAAGCACAGCCAGAACATGGTGCGCAGCGGCCAGCAGCAAACCACCCGCCACGGTTTCTTTCACGTTTGATCTGACACCGCTTTTCGGGCGACCGGCTTCGGTCGTACCCAGGTAGCAGGCAGCCAGGCCTGATCTGCCTTTACGATAAGCCCCGCATTGGCGGCGGCACGCCATCCATGTTAGGGTGGCGAACTGTGGCGCAAGGACTCGTCCTTGCGCCCTTTCTTTTCTTCATCATCAGGAATTCAGCATGGCCGTCATCGAACTTACTCAGGCAAATTTCGAATCCACCATCCAGAACAACGACGTCGTCGTCGTCGACTTCTGGGCCCCCTGGTGCGGCCCCTGTCGCGGTTTTGCGCCCATTTTCGAGGCGGCTGCCGAGAAACACGCCAACATCGTGTTCGCCAAGGTCAATACCGAAGTCGAACAGGAACTGGCCGGTTTCTTCCAGATTCGCTCCATCCCCACCCTGATGGTGTTCCGCGAACAGGTCATTCTGTATTCCGAATCCGGCTCGCTGCCTGCCCATGCACTCGATGGCCTGGTTGACCAGGTGATGGGGCTGGACATGGCGCAAGTCCACAAGGACATCGCCGAGCAGCAGGCTGCGCCCCAGGCTTAAGGTCTCAGGCTGGGGAATTGAGCAGCTGCCGCGCCAGCGGCAGCGTGATCGGGCGGCGCGTTTCCAGGCTGACCCGGTCGAGCGCTTCCAGCACCGCCAGCAGGCTTTGCATGTCCCGCGCAGCGCGGGTCAGCAGATAATCAGCCACCTGTGGATCAAGCTTGAAGCCCAGGGTTTCGGCGTGTTGCTGCAAGGCCGTGTGCTTTTCCGCATCGTTCAGCGGCTGCATCTGGAACACCAATCCCCAGCCAAAGCGGGTTTGCAGCTCCGGCATCAGCGGCAGCGCGGCTGGCGGCACGCTGCCCGCCGCCAGCCACAGCCCGCCCTGCTCGCGCACCTGATTGAAGGCCGCAAATCCGGCCTGTTGCCGGGCAGCGTCCCAACTTTCCACCGCATCCGCCACCACCGCCTCGCCAGCCGCCGCACCACCCTGCACCACCTTGCGGCCGCGCGCTTCGCACGCCGCTGCCCATGCCGCCAGCAGATAACTCTTGCCGCTCCCCGGCGCGCCCCACACATACACCATGCGTTCTTTCGCCGTGCCGTCGAGCATCGCGCCGAGTTGCGCGACGAGCTCGCCGTTGCGCCCCGCCACGAAACGGGCGAGATCGGGGCGGGCGGGCGGGCGGATATCGAGCAGGAGCTGACGCATAGGGGCGCAAGGATAAAGCACTTGCCCACAAGCGGGGTAGCTGGGGAACAGAACCGCGCCGCCATGCACGGCTATACTTTCGACTTTCCCGCCGCCGTGTTCGATTCGATGAATCCCGCTTTCCCTGTCCCGCTCAAATCCGTGATCCAGCCGCCGCCGATGGTGGAGGAAGTGCTCGGCGCCGACGAGCGCGCTGCGCTGAAGTCGCGCATCAAGGCGCTGATGAAACAGCAGGACGCGGTGCTGGTGGCGCATTACTACACCTCGGCCGACCTGCAGGATCTGGCCGAAGAAACCGGCGGCTGCGTGTCGGATTCGCTGGAAATGGCGCGCTTCGGCCACGCGCACCCGGCGAAAACGCTGATCGTCGCCGGGGTCAAGTTCATGGGCGAAACGGCCAAGATCCTCAATCCCGAAAAGCGCGTGCTGATGCCCGACCTCAAAGCCGACTGCTCGCTCGACCTGGCCTGCCCGGCCGACGAATTCGCGGCCTTTTGCGACGCCCATCCGGATCGCCTGTCGGTCGTCTACGCCAACACCAGCGCGGCAGTAAAGGCGCGCGCCGACTGGGTCGTCACCTCCGGCATCGCGGTCAAGATCGTCAAATACCTGCACAGCCAGGGCCACAAGCTGCTGTGGGCGCCGGATCGTCATCTGGGCGATTATGTGCAGCGCGTCAGCGGCGCCGACATGCTGCTGTGGCAGGGCTCGTGCGTGGTGCACGAAGCCTTCAAGGCCGAGGCGCTGAAGAAGCTGCACGCCGAACACCCCGCCGCCGCCGTTCTGGTGCATCCCGAATCGCCGGCCGCGGTGATCGCGCTGGCCGATGTGGTCGGTTCGACCACGCAGCTGATCGAAGCAGTGAAAAACCTGCCAAACCCCGAATTCATCGTCGCCACCGACAACGGCATCTTCCACAAGATGCGCGCGGCCGCCCCCGGCAAGTTGTTGCTCGAAGCGCCCACTGCCGGCGAAGGCGCCACCTGCCAGTCGTGCGCGCATTGCCCGTGGATGGCGATGAACGGCCTGCGTAACCTGGCCGCCGTGCTGGAATCCGCTGAAACGGGCACGCCAGGCGCCAACGAAATCCTCATAGAAGAATCCATCCGCGCCAAAGCCCTGATGTCGATCCAGCGCATGCTGGACTTCGCCGCTGCTGAAAAGGCCGGGCAGATTCTGCTGGGAGACTGAGCATGGCAGGAGCCAGTTTGCTTGCGCTGCTCGACGACATCGCCACCATCCTCGACGATGTGTCGGCGATGACCCAGGTCGCCGCCAAAAAAACCGCCGGGGTGCTGGGCGACGATCTTGCGCTCAACGCCCAGCAGGTCGCCGGCGTCAAGGCCGATCGCGAACTGCCGGTGGTGTGGGCAGTCGCCAAGGGTTCATTCATCAACAAGGCCATTCTGGTGCCGGCGGCGCTCGCCATCAGCGCGTTTGCGCCCTGGCTGGTGACACCCCTGCTGATGCTGGGCGGCGCGTTTCTCTGTTACGAAGGCTTCGAGAAACTGGCGCACAAATACCTGCACAGCGAAACCGAAGACAGCGTGCACCGCGTCGAACTGATGCACGCCGTGGCCGACCCGACGGTCGATCTACTGGCGCTGGAAAAGGACAAGATCAAGGGCGCCATCCGCACCGACTTCATCCTGTCGGCCGAGATCATTGTCATCACCCTCGGCACCGTGGCCGCCGCGTCGTTCGGCAAGCAGGTCGCCGTGCTCACCGGCATCGCCATCGTCATGACCATCGGCGTCTATGGACTGGTCGCCGGCATCGTCAAGCTCGACGACGCCGGGCTGTATCTGAGCCAGCGCGCCAGCGCGGCGGCACGCGCACTCGGCCGGGTGCTGCTGGCCGCTGCGCCCAAGCTGATGAAGCTGCTGACCGTGCTGGGCACTGCCGCGATGTTCCTGGTTGGTGGCGGGATTCTGGTACACGGCGTGCCGGCTGCGCACCATCTGGTCGAAACCGCCGCTCTCAGCATCTCTGCGCTGCCCGCTGTCGGTGGCGCACTGGCGATGCTGACGCCCTTGCTGATCGACGCGCTGGCCGGCATTGCGGCCGGCGCGCTGGTGCTGGGC
>JAGVGD010000088.1 GCA_020057245.1 Thiobacillus sp.
GCTGACCGGCCTGGCGCTGGTCGACGCCAACCCGTGGGTCGCGCTGGCCGGTATGGCGCTGGCGGCGATGCTGACGGGCGGGCTGCTGATTGGTCTGGTGGGCTGGCTGCGGCATAGCCGCAACGTCAACGAGACCATCAGTTCGCTGCTGTTCAACTACATCAGCATCGCCATTCTGAGTTTTCTGGTGATCGGCCCGTTGCGCGATCCCGAAACGCTCAACAAGCCGTCCACCCATCACATCGGCGACACCCACATGCTGGGCGCGCTGGGCGACACCTCGATCCACTGGGGTTTCGGCTACGGGCTGATCGTCTGCCTGCTGCTGTGGGTGCTCTACAAACGCACGGTGTTCGGCTTCGCGGTCGACATGGTGGGCGGCAACGTGCGCGCCGCGCTGCTGTCCGGCCTGCCGGTGGGGCGCATCGTGTTTCTGGTGTGCTTGATGGGAGGCGCCGCCGCCGGACTCGCCGGCATGGTGGAGGTGGCGGCGGTACACGGCCGCGCCAACACGTCGCTCAACGCCGGCTACGGCTACGAGGGCATTCTCATCGCCTTCGCCGCGCGCCATCACCCGCTGGCCATCATTCCCATGGCCATCCTGTTCGGCGGCATCCGCGCGTCGAGCGGGCTGATGCAGCGCGATCACGACTTGCCGGATGCGACCAGCCTGGTCCTGCAGGGCATCATTTTCATCCTCATCCTCGCCAGCGAAGCGGTGTTCGCCCGCCTGGCCAAGCGGCAAGGGAGCGCAGCATGAGCGGCGACACGATCGACTGGATCACCGTGCTGATCGCCGTCCTCGGTGGCGCGATCCGGGTAGGCACCCCCTTCCTGTTCGTCAGCCTCGGCGAGTGCCTGACCGAGAAAAGCGGCCGCATCAACCTCGGCCTCGAAGGCAACCTGATCATGGGTGCGATGGCCGGCTACGGCGTCGCCTGGATCAGCGGCTCGCCCTGGCTCGGCGTGCTGGCGGCCGGCGCCACCGGCGTGGCGCTGGGCTTCGTGCATGCCCTGCTGTGCCAGCAGCCGCGGGTCAACGACATCGCCGTCGGCATCGCCCTGATGATCCTCGGCACCGGCCTCGCCTTCTTCCTCGGCAAGCCGCTGATCCAGCCCAGCGCCCCGCATCTGCCGGCGCTGCACCTTGGCGACTGGAGCGACAACCCGGCGCTGCGCGCAGCGCTGGAGATCAACGTGCTGTTCATCGTCGGGGTGATCCTGGCGCCGGCCATGGCCTGGTTCTTTCGCAGCACGCGCTGGGGACTGGCGATCCGCACCGTGGGCGAGAGCGACGATGCGGCCCGCGCCATGGGTCTGCATGTCAACGGCGTGCGCATGCTCGCCACCATGGCCGGCGGCTTTCTGGCCGGCGTCGGCGGGGCGTTTCTGTCGCTGTATTACCCGGGCGGCTGGAGCGAAGGCCTGTCCAGCGGGCAGGGCCTGATGGCCGTGGCGCTGGTGATTTTCGCGCGCTGGGACCCGGTGCGCTGCCTCTACGCCTCGCTGCTGTTCGGCGGCGCCGGCGCGCTCGGGCCATCGCTGCAATCGGTGGGCGTGACCTGGGGCTACTACCTGTTCAACGCCGCCCCTTATGTGTTGACCCTGGCGCTGATGATCGCCGCCTCGTCGACCAAGGTGCGTTCCGGCATGCCCGGCTCGCTGGCGGCCCGCTAACAAAACCAATGGAGAAACAGTCATGAGCGCGACCATCGCAGCCGATCCCTACCCCTGGCCTTTCGATGGCGACCTGCGGGTTGAGAACACGGCCTTGATCATCATCGACATGCAGACCGACTTTTGCGGTCACGGCGGCTACGTCGACCGCATGGGCTACGACCTGAGCCTGACCCGTGCGCCGATCGAGCCGATCGCCCGCGTGCTGGCGATGGCCCGGCAGCAGGGCATGATGGTGATCCACACCCGCGAAGGGCACCGCCCCGATCTCAGCGATCTGCCCGCCAACAAGCGCTGGCGCAGCCAGCGTATCGGCGCCGGCATCGGCGATCCGGGACCGTGCGGCAAGGTGCTGGTGCGCGGCGAGCCGGGCTGGGAAATCATCCCGGAACTCGCACCGCTGCCTGGCGAACCAATCATCGACAAACCCGGCAAGGGCTCGTTTTATGCCACCGATCTCGAACTGCTGCTGCACAAGGCCGGCATCCGCAACCTCATCCTGAGCGGCATCACCACCGATGTCTGCGTGCATACCACCATGCGCAACGCCAACGACATGGGCTTCGAATGCCTGTTGCTGGAGGACTGCTGCGGCGCCACCAACCAGGTCAATCATCTGGCGGCGCTGAAGATGGTGAAAATGCAGGGCGGCGTGTTCGGTGCGGTCGCTTCTTCCGCGCAATTGCTCGGGGCCTTCGCATGAGTACGCCGCACGTCCTGGCGCTGGAGGCCATCAAGGTCAGCAAGCGCTTCGGCGCCTTGCAGGCGCTCGATCAGGTTTCGTTGAAGCTGCGGCAGGGCAGCATCCATGCCCTGCTGGGTGAGAACGGCGCAGGCAAGAGCACGCTGGTGAAATGCATCGTCGGTTTTTACACACCCGACGATGGCGAAGTCCTGCTGGGCGAACGCCAGCAGGCCATCGGCAATCCGCGCGATGCGCACGAGCTTGGCATCGGCATGGTCTACCAGCACTTCACCCTGATCCCCAACATGAGCGTGCTGGAAAATCTGGTGCTGGCGCGGCCGCATCTGCCCGCGGTGATCGACTGGAAAAAGGAACGCCAGGCGATTGCCGAACGCATGCAGGGCATGCCCTTCCAGTTGCCGCTCGACGCCTCGGTGAATCACCTGGCCGCGGGCGAAAAGCAGAAGCTGGAAATCGTCAAGCAGCTGCTGCTCGGCGTGAAGGTGCTGATTCTCGACGAGCCCACTTCGGTGCTGACGCCGGACGAGGCCGACGAGGTGCTGGGGCGCATCCGCGAGATGACGCGCGCGGCCGGGCTCAGCGTGCTGATCATCACCCACAAGTTCCGCGAGGTGATGACCTACGCCGACGACGTCACCGTGCTGCGCCGCGGCAAATATGCCGGTTCGGCCGAGGTGGCCAGCGTCGACATCCGGCAACTGGCGGAAATGATGGTGGGCAGCGAATTTTCCCAGACCGCGCTGGCCCGCGAGGCGGTGGCGGAACAGCCGCTGAAGCTGGGCATCGACGCCCTCAGCGTGGCGGACGACAGCGGCATGACCGCGGTCCACGCGCTGTCGCTGCAGGTGAAGGCGGGCGAGATCGTCGGCATTGCCGGCGTCTCCGGCAACGGCCAGCGCGAACTGGTGGA
>JAGVGD010000177.1 GCA_020057245.1 Thiobacillus sp.
CCAGCTCGGCCACCCGTACCACCAGCGCGGTCGCGTTGTCCTGCCCGCCATGCGCGTGCGCCGCCCCGACCATCGCATCCGCTACCGGCTGCGGCGCGTCGTGCAGCTTCAACAGGCGGTGCAGCTCAAGCTGGCCAAGCGGCTCCCACACGCCGTCGCAGGCGATCAGAAAAACATCGCCCGCGAGCAGCTCGCCCTCGCCGAAATCCGGCAACACATGCGTATCCAGTCCCAGCGCGCGCTTCAGCACATGCGACATGCCGGGGGTTTCCCACACGTGATCGACGGTCAGTTGCTCCAGCGCTTCGCCGCGCAGGCGATACAAACGGGTGTCGCCCACATGAGCGTAATGGAAGCGGCGACCACGCAGCACCAGACTGGTGAGCGTGGTCGCCATGCCGCCCGCTTCGTGGCGCGATGCCGTCTGCCCCGACAGCCAGCGGTTGATCGCCGCCAGCACCGCCCCCAGCGCGTGCGGCGTCTCCCAGGTGTCGGGCGTGGCGTAGTAGTCGGCGAGCAGATTGCGCACCGAAGTCTCGGCTGCCTCGCGACCGTGCGACCCGCCCGACACGCCATCCGCCACCACCGCCAGCATGCCCTTGGTCGCCGCAAGCTGCGGATCGGCGGGCTCGACGAATCCGCCGAAGTCTTCGTTATGTTCGCGGGGACCGGTGGCGGTGGCGTAGCCGAATTCAAGCTTCAGGGACATGGCGGTTTAACCTGGAAACCTCAGTTGGACGCGCCCGAGTGTGCGGCTTTCGGGTCGTCTGGCAAGGCGCGACGACGCTGCGGGGCCGGCCCCGTAAGGAGGAGCAACACCGCCAGGCGGCGCGAAAACCGTGCAATCGGGCGCGTAGCGGCCACACCCGATGGGTGAGCGTTCCCGGAAGCGCAAACGCCAGCATCCATGCGGCATCACGTGGGCCAAGGAGCGGTCAACTGAGGTTTCTAGGTTCAATGCAATCAACTCAGTGATAGTCGTCTTCGAGCTGATGGCGGATTGCCAGCACAGTGACAGTGTTTGCCTCGTCGATTTCGAACAATGCGACATAACCCGCCGCGCCAAAAGGAATCAGCAACTCGCGCAGAAAAGCCTGGTCGTCATCGGCCTTACGGCAGGAGAATGGAAAATCACACAGCATGACAAGCGCTTTTTCGATGGCAGCGCGAGCGCGCCGCGCAGTGGCGATGTCCTTGTCGCGCCAGTACGTGGTGAGTCGCAGCAGATCATCGCGCGCGCCCCGGGTTAAGCGGACGCGATAGCGCGTCATTCAGGTTTTTGTGCAAGCAAGTCGTCGAGTTCGTTCAGTACGGCTTCGGCACTGAAGTACTCGCCCGTTTCGCGGGCGGCATCACGCGCCGCCAGGCCGCGCGCAATGAATGCTTGCCGTGTCTGACGTTGGCGTATTTGCGTGCGCACCGCTGCTTCGACAAATCCAGACAAGCTCTCACCTTCGCGCAATACACTCTCGGCAGCTTGCCGTAATTCCGGCTCGACGCGCAGAGAGGGCAGAGTGGCGGTTTTCATATCAGGCTCCATGCATTGCAATTGCGATACAGTATCCCGCCTTGCCCGGAAGCGGTCAAATTTCGCCAGCCTTATACCTTCGCCCCCGCAATCGCCGCCGCACCCCAGGTGGTACGCCAGCGCTGTTTCACCACCGTAAGCCCCACCATCGCCACCAGGCTCAGGCCAGCGAAAATCAGCAGGCCGAGCTGGTAGCTGCCGGTCTGGCCCTTGATGTAGCCGAGGCTGGCGGCCAGATAAAACCCGCCGACGCCGCCGGCCATGCCGACCATGCCGGTCATCACGCCGATTTCCTTGCGGAAGCGCTGCGGCACCAGCTGGAACACGGCGCCGTTGCCGAAGCCGAGCGTGCCCATGGCGAGCATGAAACCCGCCAGCGCCAGCCAGGCGCTGTCCGCGCCGAAGCTGACGATGACCAGGAATATAGCCGCCAGCGTATACACCACCAGCAGGGTGCGGATGCCGCCAATGCGGTCGGCCAGCATGCCGCCCATCGGCCGCACCAGCGAACCGGCGAACACGCAGGCGGCGGTGAAATAGCCTGCGTGCACCGGCGTCATGCCGTACTGGTCGTGAAAATAAATGGTGAGGCTGGAGGCCAGTCCGACGAAGCCGCCGAAGGTGACGAAGTAGAAGAACATGAACCACCAGGCATCGCGATCTTTCAGCACGTTCAGGTACTGGTGCAGCGATTTCGGCGGCGGGCAATCGGGCGCGTCCTTGGCGAACACGAGATAGACCAGGAAAGCGATGCCGACCGGAATCAGCGCGATGCCGAACACGTTGCCCCAGCCGAAGGCGACGGCGAGGCTGGGCGCGAACAACGCCGCGAACACGGTGCCGGAATTGCCCGCCCCGGCGATGCCGAGTGCAGTGCCCTGATGCTGCGGCGGATACCAGCGCGACGCCAGCGGCAGCGCCACCGCAAAGGCTGCGCCGGCAAAGCCGAGCAACACACCGAGAATGAGCACTTCGCGATAACTGTGTATGCCCGCCAGCCACGCCCACAGCAGGCCCGCGATCACCACCAGCTGGCCGATCAGGCCGGCCATTTTCGGCTTGAGGTGGTCAACCAGCACACCCATCACGATGCGCAGCAGCGCGCCCGCCAGCACCGGGGTGGCGACCATCATGCCCTTCTGTGCGGCGTTGAGTTGCAGGGTTTCGGCAATCTGCACGCCGAGCGGGCCGAGCATCACCCACACCATGAAGGCGATGTCGAAATAGAGAAAGGCCGATAAAAGGGTAGGCGTGTGCCCCGACTTCCAGAAGTCGCGTGTCATGGTGGTGCTCCTGCCGAAGGGCGGATTTTCCGCCCGTATGAATTATGTTTTTTGAACTACGGTCGTGCTGTTCAGGCTACCGCGCTGGCGGCCGCCACGGGGTCGAGCCACACCCGCCCCGCTTCGATCTTGACCGGGAATTCGCGGGCGCAGCCCACGTCCGGCGCCACCGCGCAGCCAGAGATCAGTTCGATATTCCAGCCATGCAGCGGGCAGGTCACCTTGCGGCCGTGCACGATGCCTTGCGACAGCGGGCCGCCTTTGTGCGGGCAGCGGTCTTCCAGCGCAAACACTTCATCGTCGGCGTTGCGGAACACGGCAATCGCGAGCTCGCCGTGATTCACCACGCGCGCACCGAGTTTGGGGATCTCGGTCAGATCGCATACTTCAAGCCATTGGGTCATATGTTGCTTCCTTGTTATTCAGGATCAATAAAGAGCGTCAAACCGTCAGTGCGGCAAACTCCTGCGCGAACTTGCCTTCCTTGGTGCGCTCCAGCCACGGGTCTTTTTCGACCGACAGGGCAAATATCAGGCGCTCGTACAGCGCTTTGCGGCCCTCGTGGTCGTCGAGAATTTTCTTCTTCACGTAATCCAGCCCCACGCGCTCGACGTAGTGCACGGTGCGGTCGAGGTAGCGGCCTTCTTCGCGGTACAACTGCAAGAACGCGCCGGAATATTCCATCACTTCGGCTTCGGTTTTGACCTTGATCAGGAACTGCGCGACTTCGGTCTTGATACCGCCGTTGCCGGCGACATAGATTTCCCAGCCGGAATCGACGCCGATGATGCCAACGTCCTTGATCGCGACTTCGGCGCAGTTGCGCGGGCAGCCCGACACCGCCAGCTTGACCTTGTGCGGCGCCCACATCTTGAAGAAGGCCTTCTCCAGGTCGATGCCCATCTGCGTCGAGTTCTGCGTGCCGAAACGGCACCACTCGGAACCCACACAGGTCTTCACCGTACGCAAGGCCTTGCCGTAGGCGTGGCCCGACGGCATGTCGAGGTCGGCCCACACTTTCGGCAGGTCGGCTTTCTTCACGCCGAGCAGGTCGATGCGCTGGCCGCCGGTGACGTGCACCGTGGGAATGTTGTACTTCTCGGCCACGGTGGCGATACGGCGCAATTCGGACGGCGTGGTGTTGCCGCCCCACATGCGCGGAATCACCGAGTAGGTGCCGTCCTTCTGGATGTTGGCGTGGGCGCGTTCGTTGATGAAGCGCGACTGCGGATCGTCCTCGGCCTCGCCGGGCCAGGTCGAGATCAGGTAATAGTTAAGCGCGGTGCGGCAGCTGGCGCAGCCGTTGGGCGTGCTCCACTGCATGAATTCCTGTACCTGCGGAATCGTCAGCAGCTTGTTCTGCCGGATTGCGGCGCGCACTTCTTCGTGGGTGTGGTCGGTGCAGCCGCACATCGATTTGGTCTTCGGCGTGGCCGAATAATCGCCGCCCACCGTCACCGCCAGAATCTGCTCGACCAGACCGGTGCAGGAGCCGCACGAGCCCGAGGCCTTGGTGTGCTTGCGCACGTCCTCCAGCGTAAACAGACCTTTCTCGCGGATCGCCTTGACGATGTCGCCCTTGCACACGCCGTTGCAGCCGCACACTTCCATGTCGTCGGTCATCGACGCGGCCTTGTTGATGCCGCTGTGGCCGAGGTTGCCGCAGTGGTCCTGGCCGAACATCAGGTGGTCGCGCAGTTCGTTGATGTTCTTGCCGTCGCGCAGCAGCGAGAAGTACCACGCGCCGTCCACGGTGTCACCGTACATCACGCCGCCGACCAGCTTGTTGTCGCGGATCACCAGCTTCTTGTAGACGCCGCCGATGGGATCGGAATACAGAATCGATTCGGTGCCCTCGCCGCCCATGAAATCGCCGGCGGAAAACAGGTCGATGCCGGTGACCTTGAGCTTGGTCGAGGTCACCGAGCCCTGGTAGCGGCTGATGCCGTGCTGCGCCAGATGGTTGGCCACCACCTTGGCCTGCTCGAACAGCGGCGCCACCAAGCCGTAAGCGATGCCGCGGTGCGCTGCGCATTCGCCCACCGAATAAATGCGCGGATCGAAAGTCTGCATGGTGTCGTTCACCACGATGCCGCGATTGCAATGCAGGCCGGAGGACTCGGCCAGTTCGGTATTCGGGCGGATGCCGACTGCCATCACCACCAGATCGGCCGGGGCGGAGTCGCCATCCTTGAACTTGATCGCGCAGACGCGGCCCGACTCGCCGCGCACCAGTTCCGCAGTCTGCTTCTGCAGCAGGAATTTCATGCCTTTTTCTTCCAGGCTCTTTTGCAGCAGGCGCGCCGCTGGCTCGTCGAGCTGGCGCTCCATCAGCCACGGGCCGATATGCACCACCGACACCTGCATGCCACGCTTCATCAGGCCATTGGCCGCCTCCAGTCCGAGCAGGCCGCCGCCGATCACCACTGCGTGCTGATACTGGCTCGAAGCCTGGACCATCGCGTCGACGTCGGCGATATCGCGAAAGCCGATGACGCCGGGCAGATCCGCGCCGGGGACCGGCAGGATGAACGGATTGGAGCCCGTCGCCAGCAACAAACGGTCGTAGGCGACGCGCAGGCCGTCCGCCGTTTCGACTTCGCGTGCGTTGCGGTCGATCTTCACCACTTTCTGGCCAACATGCAGCGTGATGTTGTTTTCGCTGTACCAGTCGAGCGGGTTCAGCACGATGTCGTCCACCGTCTGCTCGCCCGCCAGCACCGGCGACAGCAGGATGCGGTTGTAGTTGGGGTGCGGCTCGGCGCCGAACACCGTGACTTCATACAGGTCGGGGGCGAGCTTCAGCAGTTCTTCCAGCGCACGCACGCCGGCCATGCCGTTGCCAACCATCACCAGTTTCATTTTCTTGGTGGGGATATTCATGTCCATCTTGCTCAAACTCCGGGTTCAATAGGCTTAAACCCTATAAGCAAGAGCAGTGCCATCGTGCCAAAACCACGACAGCCAATTGATTTAATTGAGGTTTGCGCAATAGATAGATTGCTATGCTAGCCCTATCGGCACCAGATAAGTGCGCACAATCAGGCGGCGCACCATCAAACAGCAAAATCCGTCGCAATGCCCTTTTTCCGGGCTACGTCCATTCAACCATGCTGCAAGTCAGGGCCTAGCCCGCCTGTTAATCGAGCACCACACTTGCATTTGTGTGCATGCATCCGACTCAGCGCCCCATTCCAGCGCATCTAGGGCCTGTTAACACTATATTCGCGCCTGCGTTGCCGCGAGAAAGCGATGGATGCAAGGCGCGTCGTGCCGGCAAGGGCCATCCCTTGCCAAGCGGCGCAACGCCGCAGACGCGCTTTCTCGCGGCAACCCGGAGGG
>JAGVGD010000008.1 GCA_020057245.1 Thiobacillus sp.
ATCGCAGCGGTCAAGGTGGTCTTGCCGTGGTCAACGTGTCCAATGGTGCCTACGTTTACGTGCGGCTTGGTCCGCTCGAATTTTTCCTTAGCCATGTCTGGTACCCCTCAAATTTGCACAAGAAGAACGATGCGATCCATACAACCCGCACCCCGACTATCAACACCTGTGAGCGGCCTGAACCACACACTGAAAATTGGTGCCCGCGGACAGAATCGAACTGTCGACCTCTCCCTTACCAAGGGAGTGCTCTACCTCTGAGCTACGCGGGCAATAAGGTTTTGACAGCCCACAATCAAAACTCACAAAGCCTTACAAACTGGAGCGGGAGAAGGGAATCGAACCCTCGTCATAAGTTTGGAAAACTTCTGCTCTACCATTGAGCTACACCCGCTACGCACCGCCCAATTCTTCCTGAGCGGTTAAAAAATCTGGTGGTGGGGGAAGGATTCGAACCTTCGAAGGCAGAGCCGTCAGATTTACAGTCTGATCCCTTTGACCGCTCGGGAACCCCACCCAAACGAAGCCCGAGATTATAGGGGCTTTCAGAATCGGCTGTCAAACACTCCCCGCAAATACCTCCTGTTCAGACATTGAACAGGAAATTCAAGACATCGCCATCCTTCACCACATATTCCTTGCCTTCGGCACGCATCTTGCCTGCCTCCTTGGCGCCCTGCTCGCCCTTGAAGGCGATGAAGTCCTCGAAAGCAATGGTCTGGGCACGGATGAAGCCGCGCTCGAAGTCGGTGTGAATGACACCGGCGGCCTGCGGCGCGGTGTCACCCTTGTGGATGGTCCAGGCACGAACTTCCTTCACGCCGGCGGTGAAATAAGTCTGCAGCCCGAGTAAATCATAGGCGGCACGAATCAGCCGGTTCAGCCCTGGCTCGTCCCAGCCCAGTTCCTTCAGGTATTCAACCCGGTCTTCCTCCGACAATTCCTGCAACTCGGCCTCCAGCGCGGCGCAGACCGGCACCACCGGCGCGCCCTCCTTGTCGGCAAAGACCTTCAAGGCATCCAGCAGGGGATTGTCGTGGAAGCCATCCTCGCTCACGTTGGCCACATAAAGCGTGGGCTTGACCGTCATCAGGCACAAGGGCTTGATCGCCTCCAGGCCTTCGGCATCGAGTCCGGCGGCGCGCGCCGGACGCCCCTCGTTGAGCGTCGCCAGCACCGGTTTCAAGGCCTCGACCATCACTTTGGCCTCCTTGTCACCGCCACGCGCCGCTTTTTCGTAGCGAATCAGGGCCTTTTCGCAACTCGCCAGATCGGCCAGCGCCAATTCGGTGGCGATGGTTTCGATATCCGACAGCGGATCGACCTTGCCGGCAACGTGAATCACGTTTTCGTCATGGAAGCAGCGCACCACATGACAGATCGCGTCGGTTTCGCGAATGGTGGCCAGAAACTGGTTGCCCAGCCCCTCGCCTTTGGAAGCGCCCGCCACGAGGCCGGCAATGTCGACGAATTCCACGATCGCCGGAACGATCTTCTGCGGCGTGATGATTTCGGCAAGCTGCTTCAGACGCGGATCGGGCACCTCGACCACGCCGGTATTCGGCTCAATGGTGCAAAAAGGGTAGTTTTCCGCCGCGATGCCCGCCTGGGTCAGCGCATTGAACAGGGTGGATTTTCCGACGTTGGGCAAGCCAACAATGCCGCATTTCAAGCTCATGGTTTTTCCTGGGATTTTGGGGGGGCAGGTTTGGTGTTGGCACGCTGGATGGCTGCATTCCAGTCGTCCTTTTCAATCAAGGGCATCAGGTCGAGCGCCCGCTCAATGGCCGCATCGATATCGGCCTGCTCTTCGCGACGCGGCGGCTTCAAGACGTAATTCACCACTTCGTTGCGGTCGCCCGGATGGCCGATGCCGATACGCAAGCGCCAATAGTCCTGCGTGCCCAGGTGCGAGGTGATGTCCTTGAGGCCGTTGTGCCCACCCATGCCGCCGCCAAACTTGAGGCGCAGCTGGCCGGGCGGAATGTCAAGCTCATCGTGTACCACCAGAATCTCGGCCGGCTCGATGCGATGAAAGCGCGCAAGCGCGCCAACCGCCTGACCGGACCGGTTCATGAAGGTTTGCGGCAACAGCATCCACACACTGCGCGCGTTTTTACCGACAACGCCATGGAAGCGCGACTCCATGGCGAGCGACGCCCCCCACGTTTGCGCGAGCCGCGCGCAAAACCAAAACCCGGCGTTATGCCGGGTTTCTTCGTAGTCGCGCCCCGGGTTACCGAGGCCGACAATCAGGCGAGGCGCTGTCATGGCGATTCAGAACGCAACGGCAGACGGCCGCGATGACTCAGGCTGCGGGTGCAGCAGCCCCGGGCGCAGGCTCGTCGGACTTCATGCCTTTGGGCAGCGTGATCGACGCCACAGCGGGGTTCTCTTGCAGAACATGCGCGACGAATTCCACGCCCTCAGGCAATTGGAGTTCGGCCACATGAATGGAGTGCCCCAGTTCGAGACCGCCCAAGTCCACGGCGATGAATTCGGGCAGGTTGCCCGGCAGGCAGCTGACGTCGATTTCAGTCATCACATGGCTGACCTTGCCACCACCGGTTTTCACGCCAGGCGCAGCGTCGGCATTGAGAAAATGCAGGGGCACCTTGACGTGAATTTTGTGGGTCTTGTCGACGCGCTGAAAGTCGACGTGCAGCACTTGCTGCTTGTAGGGATGCCATTGCGCATCACGCAGCAGAACAGACTCCTTGGCGCCGTCGATATTCATCGTCAGCACGGAAGCGTGGAATGCCTCTTTGCGCAGCGAGTGGTACAGCGCATTGTGATCCAGCTCGATCTGAACCGGGGCAGCAGTGCCGCCGTAGACGATGCCGGGGACCTTGCCCGCGTGACGCAGACGGCGGCTCGCACCCGTACCTTGCAGTTCACGCTTGGCAGCAATAATTTCGATTTCCATAGTGTTTCTCCAATTTTTACAACACAAGTAAATAACAACTCACCCCCGCGACCAGGGGTATTCGACGCCCGCTACTCGATAAAGAGCGAACTGACAGAATCTTCATTACTGATGCGGCGGATGGTTTCCGCCAGCAACTCAGCCACCGACAACTGCCGGATTTTCTTGCACGCCAGCGCATCTTCGCGCAGCGGAATGGTATCGGTGATCACCAGTTCGTCCAACGCGGAATTCGCCACGCGCTCGGCCGCCGTGCCCGACAACACGGCGTGGGTGCAATACGCCATCACCTGCTTTGCGCCATGTTCCTTCAGCGCATTGGCCGCCTCGCACAGCGTGTTGGCGGTATCCACCATGTCATCCATGATGATGCAGGTACGGTCCTTGACGTCACCGATGATGTTCATCACCTTGGCGACGTTCGGCTTGGGACGGCGCTTGTCGATGATCGCCAGCTCGCATTCGAGACGCTTGGCGATCGCCCGCGCCCGCACCACGCCGCCCACATCCGGCGACACCACCATCAGGTTCGGGTGATTGCGCTTCCAGATATCGCCCAGCAGGATCGGGCTGGAATAAATGTTGTCGACCGGAACGTCGAAGAAGCCCTGGATCTGGTCTGAGTGCAAATCCATCGTCATCAAGCGGTCGATGCCCGCCACCTGCAGCATGTTGGCCACCACCTTGGCGGTGATCGCCACCCGCGCCGAGCGGGTGCGGCGATCCTGGCGGGCATAACCGTAATACGGTATCGCGGCGGTGATGCGGCCGGCCGACGCGCGCTTCAGCGCATCCACCATCACCATCACTTCCATTAGCGTGTCATTGGTCGGCTGGCAGGTCGACTGCAGCACGAACACATCCTTGCCGCGGACGTTTTCGAGGATTTCGACCATCACCTCGCCATCCGAAAAGCGCGACACGGTGGCGCGGCCCAGACGGATGTTGAGATGACGCACCACATCGTTGGCCAGGCGTGGGTTGGCATTCCCACTAAACACCATCAAGTTGTCTATGGACACGCACGCCTCCGGCGATTGGGCTCAATTTCCAAAACAAAAACAGCCGCCACGGGCGGCTGTTCACATAATCTTGGCTGGGGAGGTAGGGATCGAACCTACGAATGTCGGAATCAAAATCCGATGCCTTACCACTTGGCGACTCCCCAACGGGCACTACTTAACAGGTGCAACTCAGGCGCAGCAATCAAACAGCGGATGCCTGTCCAGGCCCTGCGCCACAAACCCTTGCATCGTTTCGGGCAGTTGGCGCAGCACGCCCCACGCCGCCTCTTCCGACTCGAAAGATGCAAACACGCAAGCACCCGAGCCAGTCATCTGCGCTGCCCCAAACTGCGTCAGCCACTCCAGATAACGGGCGACTTCCGGGTAGCGACTGACAACCACTGGCTGCAGGTCATTACGACCCATGCCTGCGGAAAAGCGCGCCATTTTAAGGGCAGGCGTGTCGCGCGTCAATTCCGGCGCTGCAAAAATTGCAGCGGTCGGCACCGAAACCGGTGGCATCAACACCACATACCAGGCCGGCTCCACGCTCAGCGGACTCAGAACTTCGCCGACACCTTCGGCAAAAGCCGTCTGACCGTACACGAACACCGGCACATCGGCGCCCAACTGCAACGCGAGCGCCTGCAGGCGCAGGCGCGGCAGGTTGATCTGCCACAGGCGGTTCAACGCCAGCAGCACGGTGGCCGCATCCGAACTGCCGCCCCCCAGGCCGCCGCCCAACGGCAGGATTTTCTCGAGCCGGATAGTCACCCCCGCGCCTTCCGGGGCATGCGTCTGCAGCAAGCGCGCCGCGCGTACCGTCAGGTCATCGTCTTCGGCCACGCCAGGCAGATCGCCTTCGCGCACCACCCGGCCATCGTCGCGCAGCTCCAGATGCACGGTATCGGCGCGATCGATCAGCCGGAACACGCTTTGCAACAGGTGGTAACCGTCGTCGCGGCGGCCCACCACGTGCAAAAACAGATTGAGTTTGGCGGGGGCGGGGTAGGCGTGACTCATTCGGTGCTCCAGCTGTCCGCAACCAGGCGGATTTCCAGCCCGTCGCGCGTGACCACCAGCTTGCGTGGGCGCGCAGGCGTATCGGCGGCATATTGATAATCGATCACCCAGCCATCCTGTTTGAGGTGCACCAGCCGCCCGGCAGCATCGCGCCGGATTTCCGCCATCCGCTCAGGCGCGGCTTGCGCCTGCACCCACCAGACCAGACCCGCAACCGGCAACGAATAGCCCAGCGCCTCGCGTGTCAGGGTCTCGACGTCCGCCGCGCGGCGCTCTGGCTGGTTGGGCAGGACAAGCAGCGCACCTTCCGGGTTAACCACGATCCGGGCGACGCCCTGCCCGAGCGGCGAGGTCAACAGCAGCTCATCCGATTGCCCGCGGTGTTGCCAGTAAAACGTGCCCGACAGGCTTTGTTCATCGGCTTGAATGCCGATCCGGCCTTGCAGGGTCCAATTGGCCGGCAAGCGAACATCGACGGCGACAGGCGGAACCGGGGCCGTGGTGGCGCAGCCGCCCAGTACCAGCGCCAGCCACAGCGGCGCAATTCCGCGCAGCATCAGGGATTCAACCGGTGCAGGGTTTCCAGCAGCACTTCATTCCGGGGATGGGTTTGCAGGCTGGTCTGCCACAGCTTGCCGGCTTCGTTGCGTTGCCCGCGCGCCCACAGCACCTCGCCCAGATGGGCGGCGATTTCAGGATCGGTGCGCAATGCGTAGGCGCGCTCCAGGTATTCCTGCGCTTTGGCCAGATTGCCCGCGCGAAACTGCGCCCAACCGACGCTGTCGAGAATATAGGCGTCGTTTGGCGCCAGCGACAGCGCCTTGTCCAGCAAGGTAATCGCTTCGGCCAGGCGGCTGGTGCGATCCGCCAGCGTATAACCCAGCGCGTTGTAGGCCTGCGCATTGTCCGGGCGCAGCACGATCACGCGGCGCAGGTCGGTTTCCAGTACATCGAGCTTGCCCAGTTTTTCGGACACCATGGCACGGTCGTAATACAGGTCCGCCGCGTTCGGATAGCGCTTGATGCCGTCCGACAACGTCGCAAAGGCCTGCGCATATTGTTTGTCGTCGCCCAGCAACTCGGCCTGGGCCTGCAGCAAGCGCACGCTTTGCGCCTCGTTCTCGCCATGGGTAAACGCCAGCAACGCTTGCGCTTCTTTTGGCTTGCCGGCCTGCACCAGCAACGCGGCCTGGCGCGCGCGCGCCGGCACCAGATAATTGCCGGTCTTGACCTCGGCATAATGCGCGGCCGCCACGTCGGGCTGCTTCGCACGCTCGGCCACCTGGCCCAGGTAGTAATGCACCATGTCCACGTCGCGCGGGTCGTATTCCGGCGTTTCCGTCAGCAGGCTGCGCGCTGCCTCAAGATCGTCCATCTGCAGCGCCAGCAGGCCTGCCGCCAGGGTCACTTCGGCATTTCCCGGCATTTCCTTGGCCAGCCGGGTGAACTCGATCCGCGCCTCGGCAACCTGATTGACGCTCACCAGCGAACGCGCATAGGCCAGCCGGACCTCGCGTGCATCCGGATACGTCACCAGAAACTCACGCATAAAGACAAGTGCATCGGCAGGCGAAGTCTTGGCCAGAATCTGCGCCCGCATCAAGGCGGCCGGCTCCCAGCCCGGGCGCAGCGTATCGGCCTGCTTCAGCGCCGCCACCGCAACCTCCATGCGGCCATCGTGTGCCGCTGCCTGTGCCACGGCAAAACGCGCTTCGGGCAAGGCCGGGTAATCCGCAGCCAGACGTTCGGTCATCGCAAACGCCGCCTGGTGATCGCGGATCTTGCCCATCAGGGAAGACAGCTGCATGAACACATTGGCCGGATTCTGCTTCAGCAGGCTGCGCAGGATGGGCTCCGCCTCAGCGAGCTTGCCCTCATTCAGCAGCAAGCCCACCACGGTCTGCTGCGCGCGCTCTGAATCAGGCTCGGCCGCCACCCACAGCTGGGCGGCTTCCAGCGCGCCCGCCTGGTTGCGCGCAAACATCGACACCTCGGTTGCACGCCGGGCAATACGCGGATCGCGCGTCTGCCGCGCCAGATCCATATAGGCCGGCTGTGCCACGCTCATCGCGCCGCGCTGTCCGGCCACTTCGGCGACCAGAAACTTGAACAGGATGTCCGGCGTCAGCGGCTGTTTGGGGTATGCCGCTTCTGCCTTGGCCTTGGCCGCCTCCTCTGCTGCCGTGTCCGCAGCCGCCTGCTGCGTCGCCACGGCTTCCGGCTGCGACGTCTTGACGCCGGGCTGGCTGCACGCAGTGCCTAGCAGCAGGGCGGCGTAAAGAGGAAGGAATTTGAACTGCGTCATACGGATTACCTTGTCGAGGGGATGGCTTGCCATGATTCTAAGCCTTGGATGCCTCCCGGCAAGCAAGGTTCACGCAGGCCATCATTGCGAGCGCAGCGCTTCGATCGGATCGAGCCCGGCTGCACGCCGCGCCGGATAAAAGCCGAAGAACACGCCGATCAGGAAAGACACGCCCACCGCCAGCAGCACCGAAGTCGGCGTGATCGACACTGGCAGGCCGGCCAGATTGCCCACCAGCAGCGCCCCGCCGACGCCGAGCAGCAGGCCAATGCCGCAGCCGATCAGCGACAGCGTCAGCGCCTCAATCAGAAACTGCCACAGCACATCGCGCCGACGCGCGCCGATGGCCATGCGGATGCCGATTTCGCGGGTGCGCTCGGTCACCGACACCAGCATGATGTTCATGATGCCGATGCCGCCCACTACCAGCGAGATGGCGGCGATGGTACCCAGCAGAATACTCATGACGCGGGTGGTCGCGGCGGCGGTTTCGGCGATGGCGGTGAGATTGCGCACTGAGAAGTCGTCGTCCTGCGCCATCCCGATCCGGTGACGGCTGCGCAGTAGCTCAGTGATGGCGGACTCAGCGATCCCCATGCTTTTTTCCGACACCGCCTGTGCCATGATGAAGCGGACGCGATTGCGAATGGCATTGCTGTGAATTTTTTGCTGGGCGCTGCTGATCGGCACCATCACGATATCGTCCTGATCGCGACCATCCAGGCTTTGCCCCTTGGGCGCCAGCACGCCAATCACTTCGAATGGCGCCTGCTTGATGCGAATGATCTTGCCGATGGGGTCTTCGCCGCCGAATAACTCGCGCACCACCACCTGTCCGATCACCACCACCCGCGCGCCGCTGCGCACGTCGGCTTCATTGAAAAAGCCGCCCGACTCCATCGGCCAGTCGCGCACCACCACATAGTCGGGCGTGGTGCCAAACACTGAAGTGCTCCAGTTGATGCCGTTATAAATCAGTTGCGCGCTGCCTGACGACACGGGCGCAGCCGCCAACACGTCTTTCAGCTCACTGATCGCATTAGCGTCGTCGAAGGTAAGGGTAGGCGCGCTGCCGCTGGGCACGCGCGCGCCGCCCGAAGTGCTGGCGCCCGACATGATGATGAACAGGTTGCTGCCCATCGATTTGATCGACTCGCGCACCATCACCTGCGCGCCCTCGCCGATCGCCATCATGAGGATGACCGCCGCGACGCCAATGACCATACCCAGCATGGTAAGGAAACTGCGCATGCGGTGCGTGGCCAACGCATGCCAGGCGGTTTCGAACAGGCTGCTGAAAATCATGCTGCGACCTCTGCCCGGGTCACGTCTTCCACCACGCGGCCATCCTGAAAACGGATGCGCCGCTGCGCATAGCCTGCGATGTCGGCTTCGTGGGTGACCAGCACCAGGGTGATGCCTTCTTCGCGGTTGAGCTGGCTGAAAAAGTCCATCACCTGACGGCTGGTTTCGGTGTCGAGGTTGCCGGTCGGTTCGTCGGCAAAAATAATACGTGGACGCGTGGCGAGCGCCCGCGCAATCGCCACACGCTGCTGCTGCCCGCCCGACAATTGCAGCGGCGTGTGATGCGAGCGCTCACCCAACCCCACCCGTTCCAGCATTGCCTGCGCCTGCCGCCGCCGCTCATCCCGCGTCATGCCGGCATACATCAGCGGCAACGCGACGTTGTCGAGTGCTGTCAATTTGGGCAGCAGATTGAAGCCCTGGAACACAAAGCCGATTTCACGGTTGCGCAAAGCGGCCAGTTGGTCGGACGACAAGCGGCTGACATCCTGTCCGCTAAGGTGATAACTGCCCCGGCTGGGGCGGTCGAGGCAGCCGAGCAGGTTCATGAAGGTGCTTTTCCCCGAGCCCGACGCCCCCATGATGGCGACGAACTCTCCCTCGGTGATGTTGAGACTCACCCCGCGCAGCGCCTGGAACACGCCGGCGCCGGTGACGTAATCCTTTTCGAGGTTGAGCACCTCGATCAGCGGTCTGCCCGGTGTCGCCATCAGAACAAACGCCCGTGCGACTGCGCGCTACCACCGTCCTTTTTTACCCTCAGATCGGCCACGATAACCGCATCGCCTGACTTGAGCTTGCCAGCGACAATTTCACTGTACGCCTTGTCGCTGATACCTGTTTTAACCGCTACCCGCACCGGTTTGCCATCGGCCAGCACATACACCGCAGACCCGCGCGGTTTGCTGGCGCCGTCGGTCGCGCTATCGACCGGGCGGAAGCGCAGGGCGGTCGTCGGCACCCGCAGCACATCGGGACGGGTCTCCACCTGCACCCGCAGATTGGCGGTCATCCCCGGCATCAGCGCCAGATCGGCGTTGGCAACGTCGACCACCACGTTGTAAGTGACGACGTTCTGCTCGGTCTTGGCGTTCAGCCGCACCTGCCGCACGACGCCGCTATAGTCGGCATCGGGAAACGCATCGACGCGAAACTTGACCGGCTGCCCGATCTTGACCTGCCCGATATCCGCTTCCGAAACGGTGGAATCGATCTGCATCCGTGTCAAATCCTTGCCGATCTGGAACAGCGTCGGGGTCTGGAAACTCGCCGCCACGGTCTGACCGACATCCACCTGACGGTCGATCACGGTGCCGTCGACCGGCGAACGGATGGTGGTAAAGCCAAGGTTGATCTCGTCGCGCGTCTGCTGCGCGCGCGCCAGCCGCAACTGCGCCGCGGCCTGCGCCTGCGCCGCC
>JAGVGD010000089.1 GCA_020057245.1 Thiobacillus sp.
CTGGCGGGTTTTTTGTTGGGCGGCATTTTATATCAAACAACTCCAGCCGCCCGTATTGAGCCCATCGCTCAAGTGTCACGCATAGCGACGCAGACGCACCGAGAAATCCCGCAGCGATTCCACACCGCTATCTTCGGCGCGCTTGCACCAAGCCTGCAACTGCTCCAGCAGCTGTTCGCGGCTGGCAGTCGAACGTCCCCAAATGGCCGCCAGTTCCTGACGCATGCGGTAAACCGTTTGCAGGCGCTCGCTCTTGCCCAGCAGCGTGTCGAGTTGGGCCTTGTCGGCTGCAGCCAACTCACCCGGGTCCTTGTACAGCCAGCCGCGGAAACTATCGAGATTCCAATTTTGTGGCAGGTTTGAACCCGCTTTCAGCCTGGCGATTTCAGCTGCACTGTCATCACGCACGCTTTTCACAAAGCGCGTCATCACGTCGTAACGATGAGTGATCACGGCTTGCAGCGTATCGAAGTCGCACAAGGGCTTGGCAGGCAGCCACTTCACGGTGGGCGCCAGCTTGCGAACGGTGGCAAGCCCCACATACGTCATCAGCTTGATGTACAGCCAGCCTATGTCGAATTCGTACCATTTGTTCGACAAGCGTGCCGAGGTGCCGTAAGCGTGGTGGTTGTTGTGCAACTCTTCGCCGCCGATCAGGATGCCCCACGGCGAAATGTTGGTGCTGGCATCTTCGCAGGCGAAATTGCGGTAGCCCCAGTAATGACCTGCGCCATTGATGATGCCCGCCGCCATGACCGGCATCCATGCCATCTGCACTGCCCAGATGGTCAGGCCGATCGGGCCGAACAGCGCGAGGTTGATGATCATCATCAGCGCAACGCCGATGACCGAATGGCGGCTGTAAACATTCCGCTCCATCCAGTCATCGGGCGTGCCGTGACCGTATTTTTCCAGGGTTTCGGCCACTTTGGCTTCGGCGCGATAGAGCTCCGCGCCTTCCAGCAAGACTTTCCAGATACCCCGCGTCTGCGGGCTGTGCGGATCTTCGACCGTTTCACATTTGGCGTGATGCTTGCGGTGAATCGCAACCCATTCCTTGGTCACGACGCCCGAGGTAAGCCACAACCAGAAACGGAAAAAATGGCTGACGATGGGGTGCAAGTCGACCGCGCGGTGTGCCTGTGAGCGATGCAGGAAAATGGTGATGGCTGCGATGGAAACATGGGTCAGCGCCAAGGTAATCAGCACGTACTGCCACCATTGCAGGTTCCAACCCGGTAAAGCCAACAGGCTTGACAGCATAGTCTTGAACTCCAATTAAATAAGACAAATTAGTCTGATATTATACGGAAAATTTCCATAAAAATCAATGATTACTTATTGACTACAGGGATCGGCGTACCGCTCAAATGGATCACGCGTTGCGGGAAGGGAATTTCAATGCCGGCCGCCTTGAATCCGCGCCAGATGGCCCAGTTGATATCCGAACGCAGATTTCCTTGGCCTTCGTTGGCATCGCGTATCCACACACCCAGTTCCATCTGGATGCCGTTCTCGGCAAAATCCCGCAGAAACACCTTGGGCAGATACTCAAGCTCATCCTGAATCACCCGTTCCTGCGCACGCGCGGCGTCCAGCATGAGTTCCTTGGCGCGCTCCAGATCCGCGTCATACGCCACCTGAATCGGAATGCCGACCCGTACATTGGGCTTGGACAGGGAATGATTGATCACGCTCTGGGTTATTAGAGTCTCATTCGGCACGATGGTTTCAGTGCCGTCCAACCCTTTCAGCAGGGTGTAGCGCGTATTGATCTGGCTGACTTCGCCGTATTTGTTGTCGACCGTCACCAGATCGCCAATACGCACCGAGCGATCGAGCAGGATGATGAAGCCGGAAATGTAATTGCTGGCCACCTTTTGCAGGCCAAAGCCGATGCCGACGCCGATCGCCCCGCCCAGCACCGACAGCACGGTGAGATCAATGCCCACGGTAGGCAAGGCCACCAGCACCGCCACGATCAGCAGGACCGTACGCGCCGCTTTCGACAACGCCATCCGCAGCGACAGGTTCATGTCGGTGAGGCCCATCAGGCGACGTTCGAGCAAGCGCGCCAGCGTGAGCGCCAGAATGATCGCCACCACAATCACCACCGCCGCCTGCCCCAGCAGCCACAGCGAGAAACGATGGCTGCCCGACTGGAACGACAGCGCCTCCATGGCCGCGTGGATGCGCGGCAGCAATCCCGTCAGGTGCAGGGCAAATGCGCCCCAGATCAGCCAGACCGCCATACGTTCCCAGGTTTTCAGGGATTCGCGCGGCTCGAACACATAGCGCAGCGCGAACACCACGGCACGCACCAGCACCAGTGACAGCAACAGCGGAACCGCCACGTCGAGCAACGGCGTCGAACGCAGGGCAAGCTCCGCCACTTCGCGACCAACCAGGAGCGCCAGCAAAAACAGCAGCGGAAAACCGATGCGCTTCAGCCCTTCGTGCCCGGCAGACTGGGCGAACTCGGATTCATCCAGCCACGCACGCGCCTGTCGCCGTACCCCCCACGCTGCCAGTGCACACACCGCCAGCACGCCGGCCTGCCACCACAACCGGTAATCGTGGCTGTCGGCGATCAGCCGGGTGATCAGGTTATCGATCGGGATGGTCTGCAGCATGCTCAGAAGTTCAGGGTCAGCTGTGCGGAGAGGATATCGACCGAGCTTTCGTATTCTCCGCTCAGGGTGACACCACTCTCGGTTTTGTTGATTTGCGCGTCGTCAATAAAGAGATGCGCATAACCCACCTCGATCACGCTCTTGTCCGACAGGCGGTACTGCGCGCCCAACGCCAGCCAAGTGCGGTTTTCGTCGGGAATGCGTGCAGTGCGGAAAGCATCAGACACCGGCGTTTCGTCATACGCCACGCCACCGCGCAGCATCAGCTTGTCGTCGAGGTAATAGTTGGCGCCCACCGAATAGCGGTAGCTGTCATCCCAGTTTTCCGGTGTCACCGACACTAGCGCACCTGAGGTACGGACAATCCGCAATTCATCGAAATCGCTCCAGCCCGTCCAGGTAATGTCCGCGAGCAGTTCCCAGCGAGATCCCAGCTTCTGGAACACGCTCAGCGAAGCGGAGTCCGGCAGGGTGACGTCGGCAGTAACGGGTATCACTGTGGGTGCGGCACTGAACGACAGATCGCCTTCCAGCGACTGGTCAATCTCGGAGCGGTACGCAACGCCGATGCGTGTGGCCTCGCTCAATTGCCACAGCGCACCCAGGTTGAAACCCCAGCCAGTGTCGTCCCCCTCGACCGTGCCTACGTTGGGAGGAACGGCGCCGCTGGTCGCATTGCTGAGCGTCGCCTCGACATACTGGAAACTGATCCCCGCACCGAGCGACAGCGATTCGCTGGCTTTCCACGCAATCGATGGATTGATGTTGATCGTCTTCAGCTCGGATTTGATCGCCTGGGTACGGCCTTTCCAGGTGCTGTCATATTCGGTCTTGAGGCCAAAGGGAGCGCCCAGCCCCACGCCCACAACGATGTCGGGCGACACCCGGTACGCGAAGTAGGCACTCGGTACGAACGCCAGATCGCCCGCATCGCCGCCGTTGCCGCCACCTAGAGGCGCGGGGCTCACCGTGCCGCTGAACTCGGCCTGCGGATTGATCAGACTGCCCGCCAGCACCAGCTGGCTATCCGGCAGCAGCGTCATCCCGGCCGGATTGAAAAAGATCGTGCTGGCGTCCTGTGCACTGGCAGCCTGACCGGCATAGGCGTTGCCGAGGCCGCTGGCATTCTGTTCGATCAGCGCAAATCCTGCTGCGTGCGCAAGGCTGCCGCAGCCGGCCAGAGCCAGGCCGAGTGCCAGGCGGTTGAAACGAATCTTCATGCAGTGCTCCCTTGGTGTGTTTGCTTGATGTGTTTGGATCAGGTGCGCGCGAAATCAGCATACATGGCCTCGACCGCCGGACGGTAGCGTTCGAGGATCAGGCTGCGCTTGATTTTGAGCGTTGGGGTCAGCAGACCGTTGTCGACCGTCCACGGCGTGAGCTCGGGGTGCAGGCGGCGAATCTGCGCGTAGCCTGGAAAATGTTTGAGGTGCGACGCCACCCGCCGGGTCAGCGCCTTGAGCACCCGCGGGTCGCTCAGTGCGGCCGGCTGGGCGGGATCGATGTCGAGACTGGCGGCGAAGCTTTGCCAGTGTTCCTCGTTCAGCACTGTCAGCGCGGCCAGATAAGGCTTGCCTTCGCCGACCAGCATCACCTGCTCGAACAGGGGGTCGAGCAGAATGGCCGACTCCATTTCACTGGGCGGCACTTTCTCGCCGTTATTCAGCACGATGATGTCCTTGATCCGGCCGATGATGGTGAAATGGCCGTTCACATCCAGCTGTGCCTTGTCGCCGCTGTGCAACCAGCCGTCGGCATCGATCATCGCACGCGTGGCGGCCTCGTCTTTCCAGTAGCCGCGCATCACGCATTTGCTGCGCGTGAGCAGCTCGTCGTTATCGCCTATCCTGACCTCGACGCCTGGCAGGGGCAGGCCGATGCTCGCCGGCACGTTGGATTCCGGGCGGTTGACGCACACCACCGGACTGGTTTCGGTGAGCCCGTAGCCCTGGTACAGCGGCAGACCGAGTCCGATGAACACGCGCGCAATGTCGGGCGTCAACGCGGCGCCGCCGGACACGGCCACCGTGAGCCGGCCGCCCAGCTTGTCGGTCACGGTGCGCGCCACCAGCTTGTGGAGCAGCGGCCACAGCCATAATTCGGGATGCCAGGCTGCGCGGCCCTGCGCACGCTCGAAGCGGCGCCAGCCCACGCGCACGGCGAGATTGAACAGCAGTCTCGCCAGCAGGCCCTTCTTCGCCAGCCCGTCCTGAATCCGGCCATACACCCGCTCGTAAATGCGCGGCACCGAGATCAGCGCAGTCGGGCGGATCGCTTCCAGGTCCTTGGCCAGCAGCGCGATCGAGCGCGCATAGGAGACTTCGGCGCCCAGCAGCATCGGCAGGTAGTAGCCTCCGGTCCGCTCCAGCGTGTGCGACAGGGGCAGGAATGACAGGAACACCGGATGCTCGCCAAAATCCGCGCACTGCGCCGCGGCATAGGCATTCCACAACATGTTCGCGTGCGTCAGCATCACGCCCTTGGGGCGGCCAGTGGTGCCGGAGGTGTAGACGATGCTGGCCAGCTGGTCGGCATCAAGCGGGGACTCGGGAACCGGCGTGCTGGCCGCATCGGCCAGCCAGTCTGCCGCGACAACCGGGTGCAGACTCGATCCGGCCACGCCATTTTCCGGCGCCGCGAGACAAACGATGCGTTGCAGGCTCGCCACCGGGCCGGCGATCTCGGCAAGATTCTTGTGCTGGAATTTGCCCTCGACCAGCAACAGCCTGACCCCGGCATGATTGAGGATGTAGGCGGCGTTGTCGGGGCGGTCGTCCAGATACAGCGGCACCGTCACCAGTCCCAGCCCCAGCGCGGCCTGGTCGAAGATCACCCATTCGACGCAATTCTTCAGCATCAGCGCCACGCGATCTCCGGGTGCCAGCCCTTCCCGGATCAGCGCCGCCTGCCAGCGCGCCACCTCGGCCGCGACCTGCGCCCAGCTGAACGCAATCCACGCGTCCGACGCCTCGTCAAACTGCCGGTAAGCGACCTGATCCGGCGTCGCTGCGACGCGCGCGCGAAACAGGCCGCACAGGGTGCCCAACTTGTCGGGGTGAGACAGCACGGACGTCATCGCAAGATTAACCCTGCTTAACAATGAACCCACGCATTAATAACGGTAAAGCCAGGATGGGTCAAACAGCCGTGTTTCCCGGAACCGTCTTGACCAGGACCGCCGCAAAAAAGCCGTCCGTGCCATGCACCGCCGGAGACAGCTTCAGCATCGTGCCGGTATCCAGCTCGATCTTGTTCTGCGCCAGCAAGGCGTTCACCGGCTCCAGCGTAAAGCCGCCTTCCGCCAGCAAGCCCTCGACAATCGCCTCGTTCTCGTCCGGCAGCAGGCTGCAGGTGGCGTACACCAGCCGCCCGCCGGGCTTCAGCAACCTGGCGGCCGCGCGCAGGATTGCGGCCTGCTTCTGCGTCAGTTCCGCCACGCTTTCGGGCGACTGGCGGAATTTCAGGTCGGGGTTGCGGCGCAGCGTGCCCAGCCCCGAACACGGCGCATCGACCAGCACGCGGTCGAGCTTGCCGGCCAGGCGCTTCACCCGCGTGTCGTTTTCCGATGCGATCAGCTGCGGCATCACGTTGGACAAACCGGAACGCGCCAGGCGCGGCTTCAGGTTGGCCAGCCGCTTTTCCGCCACGTCAAAGGCATACAGGCGCCCCGAAGACGCCATCATCGCGCCGATGGCGAGCGTCTTGCCGCCGGCACCGGCGCAGAAATCGCACACCATTTCGCCGCGCCGCGCGCCCAGCAGCAGGGCCAGCAGCTGGCTGCCGTCGTCCTGCACTTCAAGGCTGCCGTCGACGAACAGCGGATGACGGTTGATTGCCGGATGCTCCTTGAAGCGGATGCCCCACGGCGAATACGGCGTCGGCTCGACCGCGTAGCCTTCCGCCTGCAAGCGCGCCAGCACGCTATCGCGGTCGGCCTTGAAGCTGTTGACCCGCACGTCAAGCGGCGCGGGCAGTTGCAGAGCGCGGCCGAGCGCAAGGATGTCGGCATCGCTCATCGACGGTTGCAGCTTTTCGATCACCCATTCGGGCAACTCGGCCGCCACCGCCAAAGGCAAATCATCGGTTTTGGCGTTACGGATATGCGCAATCAGTTCGGGCTTGGCGAACTGTTCCAGCATTGCCCCGCTCATGCCGCGCGACTTGATCAGCCAGGCGACGATCAGCGTGCGCGGATTGGCGGCGGGCACCACCACAGACAGATAGCGATAGCGCCGCAACACGCCGAATACGGCTTCGGCAACAAACGCGCGGTCGTGCGAGCCGAGTTTTTTATGCTCGCGAAAAAACGCCGACAGCACCGCATCGGCCGGGCGCTTGAAATCCAGCACCAGATCGAGCGCCTGGGTGGCGAGTTGCAGCAGGGGGGGAGTCAGTTCCATCAGTGTGCGTCAGACCGGTTGGCGGGCAGCAGGATAAGTCCTGCAAAAAACGGGAGCGGCTGCCTGATTGGCAGGCCGCGTTGATTCAAGGCAGCGTATCCCGGCTCGTGTGGGCGTCTTTGTAGGGGAAGCGCACATGGCCATAACGAATCACCAGCACGGCAGCCGCCAGCAACAGCATCGAGGCGGTCACGCCCAGCATGCGCCAGACATCGAGGCTTTTCATGTCCAGCACCAGATAACGCGCCAGCGCCACAATTGCGATATAGATGGGGAAACGCACTGGCAACTGGCCGGACTGGAAATACACCCCGACCATGGCGAAAATTTCGAGATACAGGAACAGCAACAACAGATCGGCCAGCGTCACGGTGCCTGCCGTGACCATGGTTTTAACCTCGATCACGCCAGCCACCACCGTCGCCAGGGTAATGACGAGGAGACCAATGGTCTCGAACACGCTCAGTGTGTTGAGGGCCAGACGGGAAAACGTGCGGTCTTTGGCTGGATTCATGACGCCCCCGGACGAGTGAGGCGCAAGGATACCTTAGCCCACACGCTTGTGCACCAGCCACTCGCGCCAGATGCCGACCGACACCGCAAGCAGCACCGGCCCCAGAAACAGGCCAATCAGGCCGAAGGCGTTGAGGCCGCCGAGTACACCGAGAAACACCAGCAGAAAGGGAATCCGCGTCGGCCCGCTGATGACCAACGGGCGGATCAAGTTGTCGATCCAGCTCACCACCAGCGCGCCCCACAGGAACAGGCCCAACGCAGCCTGGGTATCGCCTTGCGCCAGCAGGCCGAGCGACAGACCGAGCCACACCACCGGACCGACGAACGGAATCAGCGATATCAGCGCCGTGATCACCCCCCACAGCGCCGGTGCAGTAATGCCCGCCACCCAGTAGCCCAGTCCGGCTAGCACGCCCTGCGCGACGGCGGTCAGCACGATGCCGAACACCACCGCGCGCACGGTGACGCCCACCGCCTGGATATAGCCACGCGCCGATTCACCCAACCAACGGGTCGCCACCCGGCGAAACTGCGTCAGCACCTCATCGCCGTGGCGATACAGAAAAAACAGGGCGAACACGGCAATGCCGAATTTGGCTGCATTGCGCCCCACTCCGCCCAGGAATGCCTTCAGCGCCGTCGCATCCAGCAAGCCCAGCGCCGTCATTTGCGCACGCGCCCATTCGGCATCGCCCTGCACGCGACCGTATTGCGCGATCAACCAGTCGGCAGCGGGCCAGTCACGCACGCCAGCCGGCAAGGGCGGCAGCCCCTCGGCGGCCAGGCGTTTGAGAATGGCCGATGCCGTTGCCACGTCGCCCACCACGGTAAACATGACCCACAACAGCGGCAGCAACAACGTAGCCGCCACGACCAGCGTCATCAGCAGGGCAACGACGTTCTCTCGCCCTGGCAAGCGGCGACTGACAAGCTGATGCAGCGGCCAGGTAACGTAGGCGAGGATGCCAGCCCATGCCAGCGAGGCGAAAAACGGCGACAGCACCCAGAAGGTACTGCCAAATATGAAGACCAGAAACGCAAAGGCCGCGATGCGGCGTGCGAGTGGCGAGTCGATGTTGGTCGGCATGGGGCCCCGTCAGGCCAGCCAGCGGGCACCGCGCATCAGCGCGGCGCGGACGGCTTACGCGTCACCCACAGGCTGGCAAACATGAAAGTCGCAATGATGAGGCCGACGATACCCAGCGACAACCCGATCGGGATTTTGTAGAAATCGACAATCAGCATCTTGGCGCCGACGAACACCAGCACCATCGCGAGACCGTATTTCAGCAAATGGAAACGGTCGGCGAGCCCCGCCAGCATGAAGTACATCGCGCGCAGGCCGAGGATGGCGAAAATGTTCGAGGTGAACACGATGAAGGGATCAGTGGTGATGGCGAAAATCGCCGGGATCGAATCGACTGCAAAAATCAGGTCGGACAGCTCGATCATGATCAGCACCAGGAACAGCGGCGTGAACATGCGCACGCCGTTTTCCCGCACCCAGAACTTTTCGCCGCGGTAATCCGGCGTCAGGCGCAGATGGCGCTTGAACCAGGCCAGCAGCGGATTCTTGTTCATGTCCGGCTCGGCCTCGGCCACCATCAGCATCTTGATGCCGGTTATGACGAGGAACGCGCCGAACACATACAGAATCCAGTGGAACTCCTGCACCAGCCATGCGCCCGCGCCGATCACCACGGCGCGCATCACGATCGCACCGATCACGCCGTAAATCAGCACGCGCCGCTGGTATTCCGCCGGCACCGCGAAGAAGCTGAAAATCATCAGGAATACGAAGATATTGTCGACCGCGAGCGATTTCTCGATCAGGTAGCCGGTCAAAAACTCCATCGCCTTGACGTCGGCGACCTCTGCGCCATACGCACCCTTGAGGTGCCACCACAGCCCGAGGTTGAACAGCATGGCCAGCGAAAACCACACGAAGGACCACGCAGCCGCCTCCCTGAATCCGACCTTGCGGGCCTTGTTGCCGCCGACCAGAAACAGGTCGACGGCCAGCATCACCAGCACGAAGCCGATGAACGCGCCCCACATCCAAGGCTCACCAATATGCAGCGCAGCGTCCATGCTTTTTTCCGGTCCTGATTAAGGTTTACTGCACCGCGCGCAAGGCAGCGATCCGCTCTTCCAGCGGCGGGTGCGTCATGAACAGACGCTTGAGCCCGCTGGCGCCGCCGCCGGCAATGCCGAACGCCGCCATTTTTTCGGGCAACGGGGCCGGATGCAGGCTGTTCAGGCGCTCCAGCGCAGCGATCATCGCCCCCTTGCCGGCGAGCGAAGCACCGCCGCGGTCGGCGCGGAATTCACGCTGGCGCGAGAACCACATCACGATGATCGAGGCGAGCACGCCCAGCACCAGTTCGGCGATGATCATGGTGACGAAAAACGCCGGGCCATGGCCGTTCTCGTTCTTGAACACCACGCGGTCGACGGTGTGGCCGATGACGCGCGACAGGAACATGACGAAGGTATTCACCACGCCCTGGATCAGCGCCAGCGTCACCATGTCGCCATTGGCGACGTGGGCGATCTCGTGGCCGATGACCGCTTCGGCTTCTTCCTTCGTCATCGCGTTCAGCAGGCCCGACGACACCGCGACCAGCGCGTTGTTCTTGTTCATGCCGGTGGCGAAGGCGTTGACGTCGGGCGAATCGAAAATGCCGACTTCAGGCATGCCGATGCCGGCATCCGCCGCGTATTTCTTCACGGTTTCGACCAGCCAGAATTCCTTTGAGCTGGACGGCGACTCGATGACGCGCACGCCCATCGATTTTTTCGCCATCCACTTCGAGATCGCCAGCGAAATCAGCGAACCGCCAAAACCCATGACCGCGGCAAAGATCAGCAGCGAGGTCAGGTTGAGTCCATTGGCGGTGAGATAGGGCTCGACGCCGAGGATGCGCATGGTGAGCGACAGTACCAGCACGATGGCCATGTTGGTGGCCAGGAACAGGAAAATACGTTTCATGAAGTTCTCCTTGAATAAAGGGCAAAGCCTTTTGACGAACAGGTAACAGGATACAGAGCTCTGATAAACAATAAAATTCGATTTTTATACTGCTATTGTTCGATTTTTACGATTCGAGTCCGGCACCCGGCCCACCATGCTGAACTACAAGCACCTGCATTACTTCCGTACCGTCGCCAAAGCCGGTGCGATCAACCGCGCCGCCGAAAAGCTGCACCTGACGCCGCAAACCCTGTCCGGCCAGATCAGCGCATTTGAGACCCGGCTCGGCGTGGAGTTGTTCCGCCGCAGCGGCCGGCGGCTGGAGCTGACCGATGTCGGCCGTACCACGCTGGCCTATGCCGACGAAATTTTCCATGTCGGCGCCGAGCTCGAGGAGGCCCTGCAGAACCGCGCGGGCACGCCGGTGCACCCGTTCCGCGTCGGCATCGCCGATGTGGTGCCGAAGTCGATTGCTTATCAACTGCTGGCGCCGGCGCTTACCCTGGCCGAGCCGGTCAAGCTGATCTGCAAGGAAGACCGGCTGCAACAGCTGGCCGCCGAGCTGTCGATCCACCGCCTCGACATGGTGCTGGCCGACCGGCCCTTGCCCTCCTCGATGGACATCAAGGGCTACAGCCACCCGCTCGGCGAATGCGGCATCGCCTTTCTCGCCGCGCGCAGCGTCGCCAAAAAACTCAAGGCGGAGTTTCCCGCTGCGCTACATGGCGCGCCCCTGCTGATTCCCGGTGAAGACAGCGCCTTGCGGGTGCCGCTGCTGCGCTGGCTGGAAAAGAAAGGATGGGTCGCCACCATCGTCGGCGAATTCGACGACAGCGCCCTGATGAGCGCCTTTGGCCAGGCGGGCGCAGGGGTGTTCCCGGTGCCGCTGACGACGGCACCGGCCGTGATGAAGCAATACAACGTGATCGAACTGGGGCGGACGCTGGAGATACGCGAACGCTTCTTCGCCATCTCGGTGGAGCGCCGGCTGAGCCACCCGGCGGTGCTGGCAGTCAGCGAAGCGGCGCGACGCAGCTTCAACCCCGGCAGCGCCTAGGTCTCAGTGGTCAGCCAGCTGGCCGCCTCGGCGGGCGTCATCACCCGGAACAGCGGTGCGCAGCGGCGGCGCAACATCAGCAGCGCGCGATCCTTGCTGACCAGCGCCTGCGCGCCGCACGCCGCGGCCAGTTCGATGAACATCTGGTCGTCGGGATCGCTGCATTGCGGCAACCCGGCGACGGCCGCTTTTGCCGGGAGCAGGCAGGACAGTGCGTGATAGCGCGCGGCCAGTGCAGCCTGCCGTGTAGCATCGAGGGAAAATTCCGGGTAGGCCAGCACGCGCTGCCACTCGCCAAACGTGGCCGCAGTCACGGCGCAAGCCACCTGCCCCGATTCCAGCCTCTGCAACAGCGGGCGCGTGGCGGGGTCGTCGAAATGCAGCAAATCGAGCACCACATTGGTGTCGAGCACCCACAGCGGCTTACTCAATATCGAGATGCTCGCTAATGAAATCGCGCACCCAGTGTTCGGGATGCGCGCTGGAAAATCGTCCGACGATCTCTCCCTTGTCGAACAGCAGCACGGTGGGGAATCCGCGCAGTTCGTAGCGGCCGGCCAGCTTCATGTTCGCGCCTTCGTCCACTTCGACCTTGGCCATCTGCAGCTTGCCGGCGTAATGCGCGATTACGCGCTCCAGCACCGGTGTCAGCGCACGGCAGGGCGGACACCAGTCGGCCCAGAAATCGACCAGGATGGGGTAGGCGTGCGAAGCCTCGATGACGTCGCGATCGAAGTGTTCGAGGTGGGTATCAAAAATCAGGTCTGCCATCGGTCGGCCTTTCGGAAAGTGCCGCCATTTTGCCTCAAACCCGGCCTCCCCAAACCGGGTCAAGCCTGCTACCTTTGCGACATGGAAGAACGTTTCTACCGCGAACAGGAACTCGCGCGCCTGCCCGATTTTCTACCGGCCGCCACCTACAACCTCGCGCACACGCTGCTGGCGCGCGCGGGGGAATGCCTGTTCGTGCCGATCCGCTCGATGCAGTACATGGCCGTGCTGGACGCCGACGAATTCATTTTCGTCGACAGCCAGAACAAGGCCTGGATCGAACTGGCGTGGCAGCATTTCCGGCCGCAGGCCCGAAGCGCACTCGACGAACGCGTGCCATTCGAACAGGTGCATTACGCGCCGCAAGCCGCGGTAACCATGAAGCGCCTGCCAGGCGAATTCCACCGCGCCCTGCAGATGCTGGCCGAGCGCGACTTGCCCCGGCAGGACGCGAACGTGCTGCCGCTGGTACGCCGCCCCCAACCGGAATAGCAACAGGAAATAGCGGGAAGCCCTGCGCCCGCACGGCCGCGACTGGACGCCGACAGCGCGCCGGTGTTAAAACGCGTCATGCATTTTTCGCCTGCCTCGTGTCCGTCATGACCGCTCCTGCGTTTTTCTCTGTCCTGGTCGTGGAAGACCATGCAGACCTGGCGGCCAACATCTCCGATTTCCTCGAAGGCCACGGCCATCAGGTGGACGTGGCGATGGACGGCGTCACCGGCCTGCATCTCGCGGTCACCCAGCCGCACGACGTCATCGTGCTCGATCTGATGCTGCCCGGCATCGACGGCCTCACCCTGTGCCGCCGCCTGCGCCAGGACGCGCAATCCCGGACGCCGGTGCTGATGCTGACCGCCCGCGCCACGCTGGACGACAAGATCGCCGGCTTCGGCGAAGGCGCCGACGATTACCTGACCAAACCGTTCGAACTGCGCGAGCTGGAACTGCGCCTCGCCGCCCTGGTGCGGCGCGGCAAAGGCAGCGAACACCTGAACCGGCTGCAGGTGGGCGACCTGCTGTTCGACCTCGGTACCCGCGACGTGCAGCGCGCCGGCCGCGCCCTCAGTCTGCCAATGCTGCCGCTGCGCATCCTGGAATTGCTGATGAAACGCTCGCCCAACGTGGTGTGGCGACGCGAGATCGAACAGGCGGCGTGGGGCGACTCGCCGCCCGATTCCGATTCCCTGCGCGTGCACATGCACACCCTGCGCGCAGCCATCGACCCGCCCGACCTGCCGCCGCTGCTACATACCGTGCGCGGCGTGGGCTATCAACTGAAGGCGCCGGATGCCCCGCCTGCATAGCCTGCGCGCGCGTGTCGCGCTCTACTTCGCCGCCTTTGGCGCGCTGCTCAGCGTGGTCATGGCGGTGATGATGTACCAGTCCGCCCACGACCTGAGCGTGCGCCTGGTAGACGAAACCCTGACCGCCGAACTCGACGACTACATCGCCCGCCGCGGGCGCAACCCCCATTCGTTGCCGCCGGCCACCGTCACCCTGCAAGGCTATGTGCGAAAAGCCGGCGCGACGGATGGCGTGCCGGATTACCTCGCCAGGCTGCCACCCGGACGTCACGAAGTCCGCGTCGGCGACCTGTTCTACCGCGCCGCCGTACTGGACCGCGACAACGCGCGCTACTACCTGCTCTACGATATTTCTCTCAAGCTCAAGCGCGAGCAACGCTTTGCCCAGCAGCTCAGCATCGTCGCCGTCGCCATGACGCTGCTCTCCACCTTGCTCGGTTTTTTTCTGTCCGGCGCAGTCGTGGCACCGGTAGCCAAACTCGCTGCGCAGGTGCGGCACCGCCGGCCGGAAAACTGGGACCAGCCGCTGGCCGAACATTTTCACGACCGCGAGATCGAAGAACTGGCCAGCGTATTCGACCGCCAGCTCAGCCGCATGCGCGCCTTCATGGAACGCGAGCGCGCCTTCGGCGCCGACATGAGCCACGAATTGCGCACCGCGCTCGCCGTCATCCTCAGCGCCACCGAAGTCCTGCTGGACGATGACACACTCAACGACAAGCAGAAAGCGCGCGTACAGCGCATCGAGCGCGCCGCGCGCGACATGGCCGAACTCGGCACCGCCCTGCTGCTGATGGCGCGCGAAGACCACACCCAGCCCGGCAGCGGCTGCCAGGTCGCGGCCGTGGTTCAAGAAGCGGTCGAAAAACAGCACCTCCTGCTCGGCAGCAAACCCATCACCGTCGACGTGCAAACCGACCCCGCCCTCGTCGTCGCCGCCGATTGCGGACTGGTCGACATCCTCGTCAGCAACCTGGTGCGCAACGCCTTTTCCTACACCGACGCCGGCAGCGTCACCGTCCGCCAGGACAGCCGCAGCCTCGTCATCTCCGACACCGGCCGCGGCATCCCTGGCGACGCCATCGACCAGGCCTTCCTGCGCCATTTCCGCGACATCAGCAGCAACGGCGCCGGCATCGGATTGTCACTGGTCAAGCGTATCTGCGACCGTTACGGCTGGCAGGTGCGGCTGGAGAGCGGGGAGCAGCAGGGAACGACGGTGACGGTGGTGTTTGCGCGGTAGGGAGACAAGCAGAATTTCGGCCAACGGAACAGTAAGCATTGTTGTGCTGCGTTTCTTACTCGGCCTTAGCTGCCGTCCATGGGAAGCGCCGTGATAGTCTGCTACTGGAATTGAAACTGACATTCAAGACACTCAAGATTGCGCAGAGGAATGTAATTTTGAAAGACCTGACCCCGACTTGGACCCCGACTTTGAATGTCCGGACCCATGGGTCTCTTGAATAACTGTTAGAGAGAATCTGAGCTCATGGGTGTCGCAATAATTCTAGCGCCGTTGATGTTGCTGTTTTTGGCATCGCCTTTGTTATATGTAATATTTTTTCTTTTCGTTGCTAAGGTTGTTAGCAAGCAGAATACAAAGCAAAAACGTATCCTAGCGATCACTGCGACATTACTAATTTTTTCTATTTACCCAGCCCAGCTTTATCAGGAATATTCTAAATTTTCAGAGTCATGCGAAACATCAAGGCCGCCAATTACAAACGGGCCGATTAAAGATATTGAAAGCATTGCATTTGTTACGGAGGGCGGTGACTTTATCAATAAGCCTTTTGTTTGGCATCGTGAGATGAACCTAAACCTCCAGAAATACGAATACGCATATCTCGTCAACGGCAAAGAAACGATGCGTAATCTTTGCGACTGGAACTCGAACAAGTGCGAGTACGGCGGCGAAATAACAAGCCGTTATATGTTCCTAGTAACGGCGGCCAAGAAAAATAGTAACGGCGTTTTGCAAAGTAATGTTTCGGTTGTTGATAGATTGACTAGACAAACATTTTATGAGGCTCATGAATATGTTTTTTCTGGTCCTGTAGCTGCATATCACGGTGCATTTCTAGCCAAACAAAATCATAGAGGCTACCTATCATGCGGCTATCTGGGCAAAGACATTAATGTGTGGCGCCCCAATGACTCGAACCCGTCTCGGCTACGGTATGCGAATACAGACTCATGGGTAATAACCACGATCTTTCCATCTTTGAAAAAAAATTAGCGTGCTGCTCTCTAACCCGGCGCTCAACCACGCTCCCTTCGGTCGCTGGACGGCGCTATAGCGCCGCCGGTTAGCTCTACATTAGGGCTTCGAATGAGACCTATCCTCCTCGCAGTTCTTCTTTCTCTTTCAATGGCTGGTCCCGCTATTGCGGACGTAGAGAAGATCGCTCATCTCTGCGAGCAACAAATTTGCTTTC
>JAGVGD010000006.1 GCA_020057245.1 Thiobacillus sp.
CGGCGGACGCCAGCGGGCCTGGGGGTAACGGCGGCGATGGCGGCATGGGCGGCAACGCCACCAGCGAAGCCATGGCATCGGCCACCACCGGCAACGGTGGCGCAGGCGGCAACGGCGGCAACTCGCATGGCGGGGATGCTGGAGTCTTCAATATCTCCAACAACATGTCCAGCAGCGTGACCAACGGCGCCGGCATCATCAGCCTGTCGCAAAACACCGGGGCCAATGCCCTGACTCAAGTCGGCGTGACGGTTCAGGCCAATCTGAACGTTCAGTAAAACGACACCCCGGAGTCGCGTTGCGGATCCGGGGATTTCCGAAAGGAAGCTGTCATGCAAACCACAAATGGACTTCTGAAAACGATCCCGATTCTGATACTGGCTTTCTCCCTGCAGCCCGTTTGGGCTGACTCCGGCCCGGACATTCCGGGCAGCGACACGCTTTTCGACACACTGGTTTCCGACGATCTTCTGGCAGGTCAGCGCGGCAAGGCGCTGATTCCCACCAACACCAACAACCTGGATGGCGCCGTGTACGACAACGCGGCCAGTGATCTGGTGACGGGCTTCAACATGGTCAGTGATGGCTCGCTGGCGAACAACGCCGGACTCAACACCGTGATCCAGAACTCGGGCAACAACGTGCTGATTCAAAACGCCGTGATCCTGAATATCCAGATGCAATAAGGGGCCGTCCATGCGCACAATCGCTCTGCTTCTGGTGAGCCTGCTGGTCGCGATGTCCGGCGCGCGGGCCGGCATGGTCGACATTCCGGGCGCGGGTTCCGGTTCCTACAACTTCAAGACCATGAGCATGAAGGAGCGCCAGTTCCGCTACACCGTGCGCCAGCAATACGACTTCAGTTGCGGTTCCGCGGCGGTCGCCACCCTGCTCACCCATCATTACGGCGAGCCCACCCGGGAAGAAACCGTGTACAGCGCCATGTGGGAAACCGGCGACCAGGCCAAGATCCGCAAGGAAGGCTTCTCCATGCTCGACATGAAGCGTTTCCTCGAGTCGCGCGGCTATGCCGCCAATGGCTACAGCGCCAACCTGGAAAAACTCTCCAGCGTGGGCGTGCCGGCCATCGTGCTGATCCGCGATGGGCGCTACAACCACTTCGTCGTCGTCAAGGGTGTGCGCGATGGCCGGGTGGCTTTCGGCGATCCGGCCCAGGGCGCGCGGGTGATGCCCTTGCCCGAGTTCGAACGCATGATGATCAACCACATCGTGTTCGTCATCAACGGTCATACCGACCAGGTGATATTCAACAATCCGAAAGACTGGCGCGTGCGGGAAAAAGCCCCGGTCGGCATCGCCGGCACCCTCGGCGATCTCGCCAATTCCACGCTGCTGCGCCGGCCGACGGGCGATTTTTAAGGAGACGGATCATGTCCGCCCTGCGTATCTGGATCGTGTTGCTTGCCCTGCTTTCAGGCGGGTTCGCGCACGCATCGTATTCATCTTTCGACAACACGCCCCGCGCCAGCGATGAAGTGCTCGACCGCATGCGCGGCGGATTCGTCGTCAGCTGGAACGGCCTCGAATTCCTGATGCCGTTTACCATCGACGGCATCGAGCGTCTGACCCAGATCAACGGCCAGACCTATATCAATGGTGAGTTGATAACGGCGGCGCTCAACCCGCGGGCGCTGACCCCATTCCAGCAAGCCCAGCCGATCAGTGTGAACGTGCAGGTGCCGTCGCCCGTCGCAGATAGCGGTATGCAGGAAAACGTGAATGCGCCGTCAGCCGATCCGGCTGCACAAATCACAAGCGCAGCGGATACGACTGCGCAGACAGGCGCCAGCGGCAGCCCTCCCGCGGAAACGGCGCTTGCAGCTGCCGAGAGTCCGCCGGCATCCGCACCCGCGACACAGGTCAGCACGAACGGCTCATTGATCGTGATCCAGAATGGCGTCGCCAATGCCGTCGTGCTGCCGCCCAATGTATCGCTCGATTCGCTGGCAACCTTCATCCAGAACTCGGTAAACAATCAGGTAATCCTCAATATCACCACCCTGAATCTCACCATCGAGGCGCAGATGCTCGCCATGCAGGCGCGCCTCAGCGCCATCCACAATCAGAGCTTGAACGGCCTGCGGTGAAGTTTGCTTGCTCAATAAAAAGCCAGGCAACTGCCTGGCTTTTTATTGGGCCGCTTGCGGCGATCAGAACTTCATCGGCAGGCGCAGCGTCATCGTGGTGTCTGGCGTGTCCTCAGTCAGGCCAGCGCCGATGGTCAGGTTCAGGTTGGCCGTCTTGTTGAGGCGATAGGCGAAGGTGGTTTGCAGGGTGCCGAGCTGCACATCGAGGCCTTTGTTCGCGATCCCTTCGAAGGTCGATTTCCCGATCCAGGTGTGCTCGTAGCTCACGCTGAACGAGCTGCGTTCGTTGAGCGACAGTCCCATGCCGAAGTTGAGGCCGAACGAGTCGCCCGGGTCGACTTCACCGATGAACTCGGTCCCGACCATTTCATTGACGTCGCGCTTGATGTTCCAGGTGTAATTGACGCCGCCGAAGAACACCACCGGATCGGAGGGCAGCACCCCGGAGAGGCTTGGCTGCAGGCTGTAGAAACCGGAGCCGGTCGCCAGCTCGGTCGGCAGGTTGAACAGCGGGTCGTATTCGACTTCGTAGACGTCCTTGCCGGTGCGGCTCTTGAAGCGCAGCCCGGCTATATAGAACGCGCCATCGTCGCGCGGCGCATTGAGCTGGTAGCGCGC